>NZ_JAQKGU010000004.1 GCF_028532725.1 Desulfovibrio sp. Fe33 | reverse complement strand
GGCCTGATCAGGCCCCCGGAGCCGAAACAGAAACGGTAAAAGTGTTACCTATGTTCCCGGGCAGAAGTGTTACCCATGTTCCTGGTTGCACAAAACCCTCTTCAAAGGGTTTTCCTTCCCCTTCCCCCGGCCGCCGGAGGCACCATCTACACAATGCGGTTGACGGACATTTTCTGGAGCATGTTGAGGGCGAGTTGTTTTTCGGAATCCATTCGATTGGCCACGCTGCGTTGGACGCGAGTGGTCGAGGAGCCGAACCGGCTTTTGCGGGATTCATAGACGCCCTTGATGAGTTGGGCGTTGAAATCGTCATTTTGGGGGGCTGCCAGGAACTTGTCGATGACCTTGTTGAAGATATCAGCCGCACCGGTGGGGCCGTGCTGAACCGAAGTGGACCAGAGGACCTCCTTGAGGGCCGGTGGAGCGTTGTCGAAATCGAGTCCGGTGCGTTCAAGGATCATGCTCCGGGCCGGGGCGTATGTCCGGCTGGCGATAAAGTCATGCTGTACCTTTTCGAATCCGGCCGGGTCCTCGTCGGCGAGGGTTTTCCAGACCGCGGGCATGT
Source organism: Desulfovibrio sp. Fe33 (assembly GCF_028532725.1). Classification (NCBI taxonomy): domain Bacteria; kingdom Pseudomonadati; phylum Thermodesulfobacteriota; class Desulfovibrionia; order Desulfovibrionales; family Desulfovibrionaceae; genus Desulfovibrio; species Desulfovibrio sp. Fe33. The sequence goes on along the minus strand of NZ_JAQKGU010000004.1, from coordinate 253,260 downwards.
CGCCCTGTTTCGAGCCGGTGTCGGCGGGTCCGGCATCGCGCAGACGATTCGCCCATTCGGGATTGGCCTCGTCGAGATAATTCAGGAATTCGTCCATGGTGCCGGGTTTGGAGGCTATCTGGTACTTGCCGTAGGAAGTCCCGCCCACGCGATCATAGCCGATGGCCGCCCCACCCGCGTCGCCCGACTCGAACTGCGCCGAGAGTTGGCCGGGCACGTGGCTCGGCATGGCGGCTGAAGCCGTATTCCGAGTCGTCGAAGGAATGGATGGCGACGGGGCATTCGAACGTTGAAGCCCGGCCTCGTCACGCATAATTCGGGAGATGGCGGATAACGCTTCGAGAATTTGGGAATCATTGATGACGGAAACATCAAAGCTTCCGTTGCCGGAATCCGCGCCGGATTGCTCGGAACCGTCACCGAAAAGCGCCTTGGTCATACGCATCTGGTTGTCGAAGGAAGTCCGCAAAGCCAGTTGCCGGGCATCGCGTGCGGCGGAGGAATCCTGCGTTGCGTTAATGGTCTCGTAACCGTTTATCCTGCCGATGGACATGGGCTGCTCCTGCGCTGAAGACGTCAAAAAAATGGCCCCCGATTCGGGTCCGCAGAATGAGAAGCAAAGGCCGTGCCTACGGGCGCGGCATGGCGAATTGGATGGGGATCAATCCCGGAACAGGTGGACGAAGCGCATATCGGAGAGCATGTGGTCGACCAGCTTGCGATGGCCCGAAGGCAGCGCGTAGCCGGAAAGTTCGGCCGGACGCACAAAGCCGCCCCTGACCGCCTCGTGGAAGACTGGCTCGGTGGGGTCGCCGGAATACCGGCACAGAAAACAATCCATGGTTACGCGATAGCGGGTGTAGCTGTAGCGGACCACGGTGATTTTTTCGACGGGTTCCACGGCCAGCTCCACCTCTTCCAGATACTCGCGCCTGACGGCCTGTTCCGAGGTTTCGCCAGGCTCGACGCACCCGCCCGGGAACTCCCACAGGCCGGGCCAGACGTCGCTGAGCTTGCGCTTCTGGATGAGCACGCGGCCCTCGTGGACCAGGAAGCCGGTGGCCATGTCGATGCGGATGGGTTGCTTTGACGCGGGCAGCACGGGACGAAGCGGAACCGTCCCTCCCTCGTACGCCCGGCAGAATTCACGGACCGGACACGTTTCGCAAAGAGGATTCTTACGGCAGACCAGCGCGCCGAATTCCATGATCGCCTGGTTGAAATCACCGGGCCGATCGGCGGGAATAATCCGCCGGACGGCGTCCTCGATCATGTTGCGCCCGGCCCTGTCGCGGACCGGGATATCCATGTCCAGCAGACGGGCGAATACCCGCAGGACGTTGGCGTCCACAGCCGGTTCGCGCCGGTTGAAGGCGATGGACGCCACAGCCCCGGCCGTGTAGTCCCCGACTCCAGGCAGGGAGCGAATGCTATCGATGTCGGAGGGGAAATCGCCGTCGAACCGCTCCTCTATAAGCCGGGCGGCGCGGCGCATGTTGCGGGCGCGGGAGTAATAGCCAAGGCCTTCCCACAGATTGAGGACATCCTCCTCGTGCGCCTCGGCAAGGGAATGGATATCCGGGAAACGGTCCATCCACCGGGTGTGGTATTCCACCACCCGATCCATCTGGGTCTGCTGGGCCATTATCTCGGAAACCCACACGGCGTAGGGCTCGGGATGCCGCCGCCAGGGCAGGTCCCGTCCGTTGGCATCATACCAGCCCAGCAGCGCGCGAGTGAATCCGGTCTCATCCATGACCGGAGTTGTTTACCTTCCCTTCGCCTGGTTGGCAACCGCTTCGGCGGCCCTTGCCGCCTCCTCGGGATCTCCCAGATAGTAGCGCCTGACGGGACTCAAATCGTCGTTGAGCTCATAGACAAGAGGGAGTCCGGTGGGAATATTCAAGGCGGTGATCTCCTCGTCGGACATCCCGTCCAGGAACTTCACCAGCCCGCGCAGGGAGTTGCCGTGGGCCACGATGAGCACCCGCTTTCCGGCGCGCACCTGCGGAGCGACGGTGTCGAACCAATAGGGCATGGTCCTGTCGATGGTACGGCTGAGGCTTTCGCAACGGGGCAGGTCTTCCGGGGCGAGGGCCGCGTAACGCGGGTCTTTGCCGGGAAACCGGTCGTCGTCCGGGTCGAGTTCCGGAGGCGGGGTGTCGAAACTGCGACGCCATACGAAAACCTGTTCATCTCCGTACTTTTTCGCGGTCTCGGCCTTGTTCAACCCCTGCAACGCGCCGTAATGCCGCTCATTGAGCCGCCAGGTCTTGAAAACGGGCAGCCACATGAGGTCCATCACATCCTGAACGCGCCACAGAGTGCGGACGGCCCGCTTGAGCAGTGATGTATGGGCCACATCGAAGGTGAACCCCTGTTCGCGAAGCAGCCGCGCGCCATTCTCGGCCTCGCGCACGCCCTGTTCGGTCAGGTCCACGTCGGTCCAGCCGGTGAACCGGTTTTCCAGGTTCCACAAGCTCTGCCCATGCCGAATCAATACCAATTTATGCATGACGCCTCCGTTCCGCATTCGCTTAACGACATGACATCATAGCGCGGGAATGGAGGATTTGAAAAGAGACGGCGCGCCGAAGTCAATACCGCTTGGGAGCAGAACCGCGAATTTCCTTGTCGATCTGGTCGAAAAGCTCTCGCTTGCGCTTGTCGAAGGTCAGGGCGCTCTTGATGGCCGCCGCCGCCACGCACAGGATGCTCAAAATGATGACCAGTCCCTTGGATATTTCCCATCGCTGGCTCGGGTCCTTGATGGTGTCCAGGATGATGTTTCCCTCGATGCCTTGGGTAAAATAAATAAGCGAAGGTAAAGCGACGAGGAGGAACCCCAGGCCGATAAGTTCAAGCCAAATGAAACTGCGGCCGAGCATGAGGATGAACAACGTGGCGTCGCGGATGATGCGCAAGGTGACGAGACGGCCCTGAAGGCTGTCGATATGCTCTTCGATCTCATCGGAAAACCGCAGCGACTTGCGAAAATTGTCCGCATCCTGAAGCCGCTGGGTGCGAATCCAGTTGATCTTGTCCACGCAGTAGTTGAATTCCTTGTTGAATTCCCTAAGGAGCTTGGGAAACGGGAACCAGGCGGCCTCCCGCTGGATACCGCGCACACGCTCGGTCAGGTGGCCGATGTTCGCGTTGATCCGCTTGACCTCCCGCCGAATCTCGTCGTCGAGCCCGACCCGGAACTTTTCCGTTCCCTGGAGCAGTTGGTGATAGGCCACGTAGTTGTTGGTCCGTCCGTATCCGCGCAGCCGGTCCAGTTCCTCGTTGGCCGCTTCGAAAAAGGGATGGTTTTCGTCGAACCGTCTGGAAATATCGTCGGTCAGGTCCTCCACCCGCTTGCGGGTGCTCTCCACGGACTTCTCGGCATCGTTCCACTTCTCCCACATGGCGCTCAACAACTGCACCCGGCCCCGGTCCAATTCGGGATCGACGAGAATGCGGTTGAAGTAATTCGGATCGCGGTCCATGAGATCGAAGAGCGTGTCCATGGCCTGGCTGGTGAAGCCCATCTTGACCATGCAGACCGCTTGCCGATAGATGGGCTGGAGCCAACTCGGAGCCAAGCTGTTGACCCGCTTGTAGGTATTGATGGCGTCCTTGTAATCCCCCTCGACCTCCATGAGCCGCGCCTGGAGGAAAGCCATGCACCCCTGCTGCAACGGGGTGTAGCTCATGCGCTCGGCCTCCTGCCAATGGAACATGGCCCGAATCGGGTCGCCCTTCTCCAGGTACCAGTAGCCCCAAAGGGATTGAGGCTGATAACTCCTTGGATACTTGATCTGGGCGTCCTTGAGAAAATGTTCCGAATTGCCCATGTCGCCCTTCTCCAGGCACTCCAGGGCCTCCCAAATGTAATCCCCCTCCTGGGGGGCCAACTGCTTGAAGGCGCCGTCCCACTCCTTGCTCCGGCTGCGCCATACGAGCTTCAAGGTCCTGAGCTGAACCGGGACGTTGATTTCGAAAACCGCCCGCGCCAGGAGACTCTCCAGGTCGTCCCGGGACTCCATGACCTTGAGGATGCCGGAGACGAAATCCTCCTTGCTCAGATCGGCGTCAAGGCTGGCGAATCCGTCGGAAAAATCGTTGAAATCGGCCTTGGCCAACAACCGCCAGACCTGGGGTTGCGGAGTCGCAATATTTCTGCTCGGACAATGGGAGACCTCATGATTCTTGAGCCCGCAATAGAAGCATTCCCCACCCCCGTCGGAAGCCACCAGCGCATTGGGCAGAGCCACCTGCATGGTTCCATATCCGGTCTCCCCGTCGGCGTCCCTGAGGGACAGGGTGCACCACGAGTCCAGGGAAACCGGCCCGGCCCCGTAACGGGCCTCGTTCATGCGAAACCAGGCCGAAAGCAGAAACCCGTCCATGAAGCGCACATGGGGATAGTCAGGGGCGAGACGGTTCCAGTCCAGCCCGACCTTCCGGGGCAGATCGGCGGTAAAATGCAGATCGCCCTGGGGCACCGCGGCCATGACCACCGGCCAGTATTTCTTGTCCGGGGCTTCCTTGTTGCGGCGAATGAGATTCACCATCTCCGTGCAGAAGCTCTTGAGCAGCCGGAAATTGTCGAGAGGCAGGAAGAGCGCCCCTTCCTTGACGTCGGATATGTACTTGAGCCCGAGGCGTTGCAGCAGTTCGATGATATCGGTGGAAAAATCACGCCAACCAACGATGCTTTCCTTGTCCGACATGCGCCCCAGCGGCTTGACGATGAAGTACCAGCGCAGCACGGACTCATAGTCGAGCCCCTGGTCGACGACCAGCTTCAGCCACTTGACGTTGGCCAGCCCGTCCACGCTCCCGGCGGGTTCGGTGGACAGCCCGGCAACGGATTGAACGCGCTCCTTGAGGCCGGGATGGACAACCACTTCGAAATCGTTCGGCGGGGCCACCCGTTGGCGGTCCAGCTCCACGGACAAGGACACGGAATATTCAAGGTCGTAGCCCGCCAGAAAAGTCAGGGGCACCAACTGGCAGAAGACCGGCATGGGATTGACCCTTGCCCAGACCTGCAACCTTGCGACGGCCCGGAACACCTCCACGGTGTTGCAGAACCAAAGGGCCTGCTGGTCCTCCCGGGCCACGCACAAGGCTCCGAATTCCTGAAGCGTATTGTCCACCGCGCCGTGCAGGTCGCCCTTCCAGACCACCCATATGCCGAAGCCGGAGGCCACCAGCCGGGACTGGCTGATGACGGGCAGGGTCTCCAGAAGCTTGCTTATGTTCTGCACGGGGTCACCTCTCGCCGCTGACGGGCGCCGTTCTCCATGTGGACAAAGCATGTTGCGCGGCCGGACCGCGCGCCATGCGCTAACTCAACGTATTCAAGGGAATATCTTTCCCGTCGCGCACCATGCAAAACAGGTTCCAAACGCGTTCTGCCTCGTCCTTTTTCCCTCTTTTTTCACAGCCTTGCATGTATATCTCTACCTTTCTGCGCAAGGACTCCATGGCAAGTCCACGGTAGGCATCGTCAAGTTTTCGGCTTTGCAGGATTTTTACCAACGCCCGAATGCGATGCAAATCCGCGCAGGGCACGCAAACGGAGAGCTGATCCGGCCTGCCTCCATGCTTGATGGTCAGGGCTTCGCGAACCAGTCCCACCGGGAAATTCAGGCACGCCCGCAGCCACATGTCGTAATCCTCGCAGGAAGGCATGGCCGTATCGAAAGGTCCCATCACCTCCCACGCCTTCCGGGTGAACATGGTGCATGACGGGCTTATCAGGCACATTTCAAGGGAAGCCTCGAAGAACCATCCCTCGGGCTTGGCGTAACGCGCGGGCTGATTGACCCGCCTGCCGCCGCGATACCAGATTTCCTCGGTCTGGCAGATCTCATAGCCGTTCCCAGCCATATACGCGAGCTGTGTTTCAAGTTTGCGCGGCATCCACTCGTCGTCGGAATCGAGCAGAGCCACGACATCGCCGCGACACGCGGCGATACCCGTGTTGCGCGCTCCGGAGACCCCCTGGTTTTCCTGGCGGCTATAGTGAATGCGCGGGTCGTCGAACCCGGAAAGGACCGTTTCGGTTTCGTCCGTGGAGCCGTCGTCGATGATCCGACACTCCCAGTTGCCGTAGGTCTGCGACAGGACCGAATCGAGCGCCCTGCCTATGAATTCCGCCCGATTGTAGGTGGGCAGGATTATGGATACCAGACTGTTTTTCATGTATCAGAGCCCTTGCTTTCGCCGTCGTGAACTGTCATGTTGTGTATCCAACAGTCCACCCAGGCGCAATCAATGAGAATATTTCAAGTCATCAATGTCCGCTGGTTCAACGCGACGGCGTGGTACGCCATCACCCTGAGCAAACTCCTGGCCGATGCAGGCCATGAGGTCCTGGTCCTGACCCAGGCCGGAACGCAGTCCGAGGCCATGGCCCGTGAGGCCGGGCTCGAAACCGTGTCCGTCGACCTGAACACCACCAACCCCCTGCGTTTCGCCGCCGCCGCAAGGCATATCATACAACTCCTGCGGACGCACCGCCCTGAAATCGTCAATTGCCACCGGGGCGAAGGCTTTTTCCTGTGGGGGCTGCTCAAGCTCTTCGGTTTCCATTACCGGCTGGTGCGCACCAGGGGTGACCAACGCCCGCCCCGCTCCGACGCGGTCAACCGCTGGCTCCATTCGGGCGTAGCCGACGCCGTGGTGGTCACCAACCGGCGCATGGCCGAATATTTCCTGCAAAAAATGCGCACTCCCGGCCCCGGATTGTGGCTCATTCACGGCGGCGTGGACACTGCAAAATTTCATTTCGACCAGGCCGGACGCGACCGGGTGCGGGAAGAGTTCGGCTTCGTCCCGAACGATCTCGTCGTGGGGCTGGTCGGACGGTTCGACCGCGTCAAGGGACACAAGGAAACCATCGAGGCCGTCGCCGCCCTGAGACGGCGCGGCATGGAGAACATCCGCCTCCTGCTCATCGGTTTCGACACGGCCATGACCACCGACCAGATCGAAGAGCATATCCGGGATGCCGGGGTCGGGGACATCACCCGCATCAGCGGCAGGCGCGACGACGTTGCCGCCTGCATCTCCGCGCTGGACATCGGCGTGGTCGCCTCACTGTGGTCCGAGGCCATCGCCCGCTCCGCGCTGGAGATCATGGCCGCCGAACGGCCGCTGGTTTCCACCGACGTCGGCGTCATGCCCGATCTGGTGGACGCCTCCGTGCTGGTCAAACCCGAGGATGCGGATGGGCTGGCTGACGCCATAGAAGCCGTGGCGACCGATCCCGACCTGCGCGACCAGGTGCTGGCCGCCCAGAAGCGGACCATGTCCCAACTCACTCTGGACGAATTCCTCAAGCGGACGCTGAATCTTTACCAGAGTCTTCTGGAAGACGCCTGATCCGAATCAGCCCCCGAAGAGCTCCCGGGTCTTGGCGATCCTGTCCGCCACGGCCAGAACGGTCAGGGCGTAGCTCTCGGAGTGATTGTAGTGATAGATGACCCTGAGCTTCTGCTCCTGCGTCATGGAATCCTTCCAGCCATGCTCGGCCACGAAGTTGGCCATGCTGTAAAGGGCGTCCCTCGTCTCGAAAAGATCGATGCGTCCGTCTCCCGACCCGTCCCTGCCGTAATGCTCCACGCTGGTCGGCATGAACTGGCAGAGGCCGATAGCGCCATACACCGAACTGCGGATGGTCAGCGGGTCCTGCCCGTTGCGCTGTGCGTAGCGAATGAGCGCCTTGAGTTCCTCGTAGGCCCAATCGCCCTTCTCCCGGGTCCGCTTCCTGAGCCAATCCACGGTCTCGTCGGACAGGTCGGTCCGCTTGATGCGATCACTGATGAGATCAAAATCCCCAGCCAGGGCCATGGAGGCCAGAATGGTGAATCCATTGTGGTCGCCGACGCTCATGCCCAGCCGAGTCTCCAACAGCATGAGCGCGGTCAGAATCTCGCCCGGCACCCCGTATTTTTCGTGGATCAGGGTCAGGTCGGCGCGATGCTCGCGATAGAAGGCGTAGGCTCCGGCAATGAGCAGCGGATTCAGGTATCGGTCCATGACCTGCGGCTCCGGATGCGGCCCCGGCTCCCTGGAGGAAAGCCGGGTATTGAGCAGAACGTTCATCTTGCGGGACATGATCTCAGGCCGGAACTCAAGATCGGGGCTGGAAAACAGGTAGGCGATCTTGCGCCGCTCAAACCCATCGTCCGCGAGCCTATCCACCAGCGGGTCCCACAACCCGCCCGCCGCCGCAATGGACAAGCCGAAGGCGCATATGAAAACGGCGGCCAACGAGAATCCGATGGCCGCGCGTTTCATGCGCCTTTTTGGCGGAGAGTCAAATCCGGTCCATGGGCACAAAACCCATTTCCTCCTCGAAGTCCTCGTCCATCCTGGCCGAGAATTCCCTGAGATCATAGACCTCGCCGCAGGATGGACACTTCAGCGTCACCTCGCGGCATCCCCTGTACGTGGTCAGGTCAAGACCGCACTTCTCACATTTCATGCCCTTGGCGAGCCAGGTGCGCTTGCGCCCGAACGTCATGCGGCTACTTGACCTCCTTGAGGCCGAGATTCTTCTCGCCCATGGCCACGTAAAGCTTGGAAACGGCGGTACCGTAATCGGCCATTGCCTGGGAAAGCTGCGCTTCGGCCAGGCTCAGACGCTCCTGAGCGTTGAGCACGTCGGTGTTGGTGCCGACCTGCGCCTGATAGCGGGCCACGGCCATGCGGTAGGCCTCCTCGGCAGCCACCACGGACTTCTTGGCCACGGTAATGCGATCGGCCGCCTCCTGCAGATTCAGGATGGAGCTCTTGACCTCGAACCCTGCGTTGAGCCGGGTGTTTTCCAGGTCGGCCTGCATCTGATTGACCATCTCGTCGTAGCGCTTGGAATCGTAGTAGTCGGCTCCCCACTGGAAGATTTCCATGGAGGCGTCCACTCCGGCGGTCCAGTATTCACTGGCCGATTCGGAGTAGTAGCCGGAGCCGCTGACGGACGGATCGTCGCCGCGGGTGACGTAATCCCAACGACCGGTGACCGAGGGATAGAAGCTGCTCTCGGACATGGTCACGTCCTTCTGGGCAATTTCCACGCTCTTCTGGCCGATAATCAGGTCGGGACGGTTCGCGTAGGCCCTGGTCAGGCAATCCCTCAGGGTCAGATCAAAAGGAATGTATTTCAGTTCGCCCACGTACTGAACCGGGGATTCCAGGGGAATGTTCAGCAAGGTGTTGAGCTGGGCCTCCTGGGTGGAGACATTGTTGCGCGATTTGAGAAGCAACTGCTTGGCGGTGGCCAGGTCGACCTCCGCGTCCAGGACCTCGGCCTTGGGCCGCAGACCGACTTCGTAAAAAGCGTTGGTCACTTTGAGCTGAGACTCCAGGCGGGCAACCGAATCCTCGGCGCTCTTGACGTCCATGCGCGCCTTGAGCAGGGACAGGAAGTTGGCCTGGACGGACTCGATCAGGGTCAATTCCACATTGGTCAGCGAAGCCTCGGTGGACTCCCTGTTCAACTTGGCCTTCTGCCAGTTGGCCAGGAGGTTGAAGCCCTGGAAGATCGGCTGGGAAAGATTCAAGGAGGCGACCCAATCATCTTCCTTGCCGCTGTAGCTATTGCCCCGATTGTAATGGGTGTACCCGTAAGCGCCGCCCAAAGTCGGACCGAACTGGCCCAATGCGGACCTCTGGCCGAATTCCGCGCCCTTCAACTGGGCTCGGATGGCCTGCATGTTCGGATTGGCCGTCAAGGCCCGCTGAACGCATCGCTCAAGGTCGTACGGACCGGAGATGTCGTCCGTTGCCGCGCTGCTCATGGCGGGATCGGCATCCTGAGCGGAAACAATGCCGGCCGAAGCCAGGACGGTCGAGAGGATAAAAGCCAAAAACAAAAACCGGGTACGGTTCATATTCGGATTCCTGCCTGAAATTGCACGTTAAGTTGAACCATCAACAATCATCAATCCAACTATTTATCAACTCTCTTTGCTGGCTGCAACCCCAAAGGTCAATCGCGGCGCAACACAGCACAGTCGGACGGATCGCCCTGAAGCTTCTCCAATGTGTGGCGGAAGGTCGGCAGCAGCGGCGCGAGGCATTCGGCCACAGCCTTGGGACTGCCCGGCATGTTGACGATGACCGCGCGCCCCAGGGTTCCGGCCACGGCGCGGGAAATGGCCCCTTGCGGGGTCTTGGCCAGACTGGCCGCGGTCATGGCCCGCTCGTAGCCCGGCAGCCTTTTCTCGATGACCGCCAGTGTAGCTTCGGGAGAGACGTCCCGAGGAGCTACTCCGGTGCCGCCCGTGGTCAGGATGAGATCGAAGCCCTGGGTCAGGGCCAGATCGGCCAGGAGGGCTTTGAGCTCACCCTCCTCGTCCGGGATGACGAATCCCTGCACGCAATTCAGTTCCAAGGCCTCCGCCACGAGTCTGCCCACCAGCGGGCCGGACTCGTCCACCCGCTCGCCCCTGGCCCCCTTGTCGCTCAGGGTGATCCACGCCAGGGCGTAGCCGGTGCGCGAAACTTCGAAACGGCCTTCGCCAGGCGTCATGTCGTCGAGGGCCTCGACGAGATACAGGGGACGGGACGCGGCTTCCGCCCCCCCGGGCAGCCATCCCGACGAACGGACCAGGAATGCGCCGCCCTCTCCGGTCAGCCGGTCGCCCGCGCGCAGGCCGGGACGAATCGCATCCATGACCAGGGGGGCGGGAAAAGCTCCCCCGGCGGCGGAACAAAGATGAATAAGACCGCCCCGTTGTACGGGGGCCGCCAGCCGCAGATTCAGATTCTTGCAGGACATGATTCTCCTTTGCCTATCAGGCCAACAGAACCGACAGGATACCGGCCACGAACACGCCGCCGAAAGTGCCGGGACCGCCGATTGAGACCAACGGCGTGCCCACCTGGTTGCGGGTGCGCGGCACCAGAAGCGGGACGATATTGCCGCCGAGCACGGCCCCCATGGTTCCGGCCACATAGGCGGCCACGGGGCGGTACTCCTGGGGCACGAAGAAATATACGCACAGGAAGGTTATCAGGGCGGGCAGAACCAGGGGGATGCGTATGCCGGTGAACGGATCGGGCTTGGACATGGCGTAGCACCCGCCCGCGACCATGAGCATGACGAAACCGATCCACGGGTACACCCCGTCCGCCTGAAAAATCATGTGCTGGCGTATGATGAAGGTAATGCTCAAAAGCAGGGGCATGAGAAAACCGCCCACATTGATGGCGAAAACCTGCTTCTTCAGCTCGCTCTCACCACCCGCCTCGATGCGCACGGGACGGCCGCCCTCGTCCATGCCGAAGCTGACGGTGCGGGGCTTGCTGACCACCACCAGACGCTCGCTGGTATGGACCGGAATATTGACCATGCGCCCGAGCAGGATAGCGATGAACATGAGCACTCCCTGTGCCGGGGTCAGCCCCAGCTTGGAAAAGGCGTCGGCCACCAGAGACACGGGCAAAAAGACGAACAGAAAGAAAAGCGCCACCAGAAGAAGCAACGCGGGGAGGATGCCGCCGGAATATTGAAAATACGGATACATTATCTACACCTTGTATTGAGGATGCGCCCGGGCCTGTTGCTTTTGCTTTTATCCCGGCCCTATAGTAAGGCAACATTCACGCAGTTGGGATGTATCCTAACTCGAAATCGAAGTAAATCAAAGCACTCAGAGGCATACATGAAAGGCATCATCCTAGCAGGCGGCTCCGGCACCCGGCTCCATCCGCTGACCAGGGTAGTCAGCAAGCAACTGCTGCCCGTTTACGACAAGCCGATGATCTACTACCCCCTGTCCACCCTGATGCTGGCGGACATCCGGGACATACTGATAATCTCCACCCCCCACGACCTGCCCAATTTCCAAAAGCTCCTCGGCGACGGCTCCCAACTCGGCCTGAACCTGAGCTACCGCGAGCAGCCCAAACCGGAAGGGCTGGCCCAGGCGTTTCTCATCGGCGAGGAGTTCATCGGCGGCGACAACGTCTGCCTGGTGCTGGGCGACAACATTTTCCACGGCCACGGCCTCGGCTCCATCCTGAAATCCGCAGGCCGACTCCAAAAGGGCGGCCTGGTCTTCGCCTACATGGTCAAGGACCCGGAGCGCTACGGCGTGGTGGAATTCGACAAGAACTTCAAGGCGCTCTCCATCGAGGAAAAACCGGCCAATCCCAAATCGAAATACGCCGTCACGGGCCTCTACTTCTACGACAACGACGTCATCGACATGGCTCGCTCGCTCAAGCCGTCGGCACGCGGGGAGCTTGAAATCACGGACATCAACAAGCTCTACCTCGAACGCGGCGACCTGGAGGTCCAGACCTTGGGCCGGGGCTACGCCTGGCTCGACATGGGCACCCACGAGTCGCTGCACGGGGCGTCCGGCTTCGTGCGCGCGGTCCAGGCCCGGCAGGGATACGTCATCTCCAGCCCCGAGGAGATCGGCTACCGCATGGGCTTCATCTCACGCGACCAGCTCATGCGGCTGGCCTCGGAAATGAGCAACAACGACTATGGCCGCTACCTCATGGAGGTGGCCAAGGAAGCTCAGGGCATGTTCTGATCGGCCCTCCCGAATCTTGAAAACGACGAAGCCGCTTCCCCCGACAAAGGGAAGCGGCTTCTCAAAAATAGAGTCGGATACGCGATTCGAAAACCGCGTTTTCCTGCGTTCTAGTGGTGGCTGTCGTGCATGGCCTCGCGCACGCGGATGACGCCGATGGCGAGAATCCAGGCCAGATAAATGAAAATCAGGGACACGCCGACAAATCCGGCACCGGTGCTCTGAGTCATGCCGTGAAGCAGTTCGCCAATCATGTTATTCCTCCTCGATCGCCCAATTTACTTGAAAGATATACCTTATTGCCCCTCGAACAGGCTTGTTGTCAACCCCATATCGCCATTTGGGCGATTCCTCCGCCGCGCAACGGAACCGCAACCGTCCCCCGCTTGGCGCGGACAGACGGCAGGCTCCCCGCCGCGATAGTCCCCGCTGCCGTTCGCTTGTCAGAATCCGGGCTTTGGCCTAATATCGGCGACAGACGCGAAACCCTTCAACAAACGACAGCGCATGGGCATTCTCAACTCTCTGGGCAAGATATTCTCCCGATCCGGGAAAGACCGTCCTCAGGCCGCGCCCGATACGGTCAAACTTGCGGCAACCGACCGCAAAGGCAGCAAGAAGGCCGCGCCGCCGTCCGTAACGTCCCACGAAAACGAAAGTTCCCACTCCAAGCCGATCGACGATGCCGCCCTCGGTTTCAGCATCACCATAAAGGACGGCAGGATCACCAAGCGCAAGGCGTTCCGCGTCACGGTCAAGGGGCTTGCCGTCTTCATCCCCCGGTTGGGCAAGACGTATCCGGTGACGGACATCAGCTCGTCCGGCCTGGGCTTCCGCTTTGAGAAACCCCGAATCAAGACCGGAGCAAAGATCAAAATGGATTTGCTCTTGGACGGCGGGCGAGTGGTTGAGAGCGTCCCTTGCGAAGTCGTGCGCCACGAACGCGGCGTGGTCGGCTGCATATTCAAGGACATGGACCGGAAGCAGGAAGAAGCGGTTGACCACCTCGTCCTGGAAGGCGAAAAACAGCTCGCCGCCCGCAGGGTCGCCGCCAGGGGGACGAAAAGCTAGCCCTCGCCCCCGTTCAGCGCCCGCAATTCAGCAATATACGCCTCCAGGTCATTGGGCTCGCCCGGCTTGTGATCCTCGGGATAGAGCAGCGCCGTCATGAAAAAGACGCTGCCGATGCGAAGGGCCGTCGCCGCGCTCGCGGAGAACCGCTCAAGCCGCTCGGCTATATCGTCGCCCAGCGTTCCGGGTATCTCCTCCACGAATTCCCCTGCGTTTTCAGCCAGTCCGGCCAGCAACCCTGCCTTCCGTTCCAGGCAGGCCTGGAAGGCGGCCTGTCCCTCACCGGCCAAAGCGCGCTCTCCTTCCGCCTCGATGCGCCCGACCTCGCCGCTCACTTTTTCCAGATACGCTATCAATTCCGGCAACCCGTTGTTGGACATGATATTCTCCTGATTTTTAGCCTTGAGCATAGCCGCGAAACTCCTGGAAAACAAGGGAACGCGAAAGACGGCGGCCGTCTTCCCCCAGCTAAATCCGCTTTACACGAAGGCCAAGAGGTTTTACCTGAATGGGTCCCGGAACATGAACTCCCAAGGAGCCCTGAATTGAGCATTCTATCTTCCAGCCTCGGGCTGACACGATACCGCATCATAGAAGACGTGCCTACCGAACTTCTTCAGCAGGTGCCTGAAAAACTGAGGCAATTCTGCATGGTGGACATCGACGGCACAGCCGACGAGCGTTCCTTCGGATGGACCAACCTCGACGACATGCTGGACATGAACTGGACCGTGTCGCCGCCGGAAAAGGCCAACTATTTCGCCTTCTCCCTGCGGCTGGACACCCGGCGCATCCCGCCTTCCGTGCTCAAGAAGCACAACACCATCGCGGTGAACAAGGAACTCGCGTACAACAAGGAGCAGGGCAAGAACTTCGTCTCCCGCGACCGCAAACGCGAGATCAAGGAACAGGTAGCCCTCAAGCTTCGCGCCCGCACCCTGCCCATCCCGGCGGTCTTCGACATCATCTGGAACCCGACCGCCAACCGGATTTACCTGTCCACCACCAACGCCAAGGTCCGTTCCCTGTTCGAAGACCATTTCACCCTGACCTTCGACCTCCACCTGGAACCGCTGACCCCGTTCTTCATGGCCATGGACATCCTCGGCGAAGACGCCGCGCCCAGGCTGGAAAACCTCGACCCGACCATCTTCGTTTAGGAGCACGCCATGGATCTTTCACTCGTTGAACGCGAAAACACACTGCTCGGCCAGGACTTCCTGACCTGGCTCTGGTTCAAGACAGACCAGGATACCGTGCTCTTCAAGCTCGAAGACAACCGGACCTTCACCCTGCAAATGGAGCAGAAAGTCTCCGTTCAGGGCGGCGAGGGCGAAACCAAGGCCACGGCCACGGTATCCAGCCCGGCCGGCGAACTGTCCGAGGCCAAGACCGGCCTGCGTACCGGCAAAAAGGTCAACAAGGCGCAACTGCTCTTCTCCATGGACGAGGACGAATGGCTGGTCACGGTCAACTCCACGGACTTCGGCCTGTCCGGCCTGAAGACTCCGAAGATCAACACCAAGGACGACGAGGGCGACGACCCGGACGCCAAGTTCCTGGAAAAAATGTTCCTGCTGGAGCGTTGCCTCGAAATGATCGACGTGGCCTACACCCAATTCCTCAACCTGCGCCTGAGCAAGGACTGGGCCGAGGAATCCGCCAGGGTGAAGCTCTGGATCAACGGCTAGGCCATGCCCTCCCCGTTCCGTATAGCCTGCTTCGGCGACAGCCTGACCGAAGGCTACGGCCTCGCCCATGACGAAGCCCTGCCCGCCGTGCTGGAACGCTCCCTGCGCGATCGGGGAGTGGACGCCCGCTGTCTCAATTTCGGAGTGTCCGGCGATACCGCCGAAGACGGGCTGCGCCGTCTTGACCGGGTGATCGAGGCCGACCCGGACGGCGTGATCCTGGCCTTCGGGGCCAACGATTGCTTTCTGGACGAACCGGCCGAGGATGTCGAGTCGCGGCTCGCCCTCCTTATCGAGGCGTTCAGGAAGCGGAACATTCCGGTTCTGTTGGTGGGCGTAAACGCCGGTCTCAATCCGGACGAGGCCTACCGGACGGACTTTGAAGCCGTATTCCCGGCCCTGGCCGAGCGGTACGGCCTCCCCCTGTTCCCGGACATCCTCGCTCCGTATCAGGGCGACCCGTCCCTGACCCTGCTGGACGGCCTGCACCCCAATGCGGCCGGAGCTGCGGCCATCGGCCGCGCCCTGCTTCCCATGGCCGAGGAATTGGCCGTGTCCGCCAAGGCGTAGGCGGACTTCTCCGCCCGTTTCCATTTCCGCATCGTCAAGACAATTTCTTCCCGGTCCATGGTCGCGCGCTTCGATGACCATGGACCGGGAAGGGGGCGTCTTTCCCGGCCGCTTCATGTATCCCCCCGCCGGAACGGCCCTTGTACTCCATCGAGGAATGCCATAGCGTAGCGCCTTGCCCTGTGCGCCCCTCCTTCTCACGGGAACGGCGGCGAAAAACGAAGCGGGAAACCGGAGGAAGCCCATGCGCTACAAATTGCAGATGATGAATACGGATTTCGGGGTGGGGATGTTCGCCGCCCTGCCGGACGTGAACCTGAGCCACAACGAGATGCTCGACCACCTCCGCGCCCATCCCTTCGACGACTACATGCACGAATTCGTGCTCCAGGGCTTCAAGGAATTCCGTCCGCGCAAGCTGGAAAAGATGATTACGGAAATCATGCGCGACAAAGGCGAATCCGATCCGGCGGTCGCCGCAGTCATGTTTGAAGCGTGCATCTGCCACCAGCGGCTGAACCGGCTCCTGCCCCTGTTCGACGGCGTTGATCCCGAGTTTTTGCTGGACCATACACCGGCCATCCACATCCGTTCCCATCTACTCGAAGACCAGCCCCGGCACAGGGAATGGGCCCGCATCTTCGGCCGCAACATCTTCACTCTCGCGCCCCTGCCGACCCCGGAAGACGCGCCCGAGCCGCTTTTCGACGCGAAGGAGCTGGACGCGACCGAGCCGGTGAACGCCGCGACGATCCGAGCCGAAATGGACGGCGATCTTCCCGCGCCCCTGGCCCGCAGGCCGTTGCAGGAAACCATAGACACGGCCCTGCCCGCCTTGGACAAGGCCGACGCCTTCATGGGTCCCGCCATGGAGCACCGGGCCTCCCTGTCGCCCGTGGCCCGACTTCGCCACTGGTCCGTCAAGACGCGCACGGTCAACGGCAACCTGTCCAACTCCCTGCAAGGCTTGCAGACCTGCTACGGACGCGGGCTTTCCATGGAGCGGGCGGATGCCTCCTACGCCATGGAAATGGCTGAACGATTTTCCTCCTACGCCAGTTTCGGCCCCAAGGGAGTGCTGAACTACGCCCGCGAGTATCCGCTGACCTTCGCCGCCTTCGACGAACTGGACGCACCCGCCGTCAACCCCGCCGACATCCGTCTGGAAGTGCCCTATGCGGGCCAGAAACTCCACTGGATGGAGGGCCACGGCCACGGCGGCGAGCCCATTCTGGTTCCGGCCCAATTCGTGTTCCTGTTCTGCAACCTGGACGAACAGACCCTGTTCAGCGCGCTGGGCTCCACCGGTCTCGCTTCGGGCAACACCCTCTTCGAAGCCAAGGCCGCGGCCCTCACCGAAGTCATCGAGCGTGACTCGGACGCGACACAGCTTTTCGACCCCAAACGGTGTTTTCGCGTGCGGAGCTGCGACCCCGAAATCGGCTCGCTCCTGCAAAACTACCATGAGGACGGCATCGACGTCTGGTTCATGGACATGACCACCGAACTGGGCGTGCCGTGCTACAAATCCGTGGTGCTCGGCAAGCACGGCGACGTAAACAAGGGCGGCGGCTGTTCGCTGAACGGCAAGTCCGCCCTGATCTCGGCCATGACCGAAACGGCCTACCCCTACCCCGGCCCCAAGAGCGGCCCCGCGCCGGAAGGATTGCCCGTCCGCAACCTGGAGGACCTGCCCGATATGTCCACGGGCAGCGCCGAGGGCGATGTGATGGTGCTGGAAAAGACGCTCCTGGCCAACGGCTACCGGCCCACATACGTGGACCTGACCCGCAGGGACCTGAACATTCCCGTGGTCCGGGCCATCGTTCCCGGGCTGGAGCTGATATCCGACTTCGACCAATATTCGCGGATCAGCCCGAGGCTGTACCGGAACTACCTCAAAGCGTGCGAGTAACCCGGGCTTCCCGGCGGCGCTTGCGCGGCCCCTTCGTTCCGAGGGTCCGGTAGGTCACCTCCAGAACGCCCGCGCCGCCGAAGAGCGCGGCCAGCACCCAGGCATTGGCCGGATCGTCGCCGACGCTCTGCCAAACCATGGCCCCGAAAGCGGCGGCGCAGGCCACTACGCCCAGGGCGGACAGAGTCCGGCCCGCCCCGGCGTCCTCATCCTTGAAATTGGCCGCGTTGACCACGGCGAACACGGACAGGAACCCCGCGCTGCCCAGGGTGGAGATAAAAGAAAGATCGCCCACGTTGGCCAGAATGAGGGCGAGCGCGGACGTGACCAATAGGCCCTCGGCGGGCGCGCCCCACATCTGCCGTTCAAGCTGAACCGGCAGTTCCCCTTCCTTGGCTATGGTGTAGCAAAGCCGTGAGGAGCCGTAGAGGGTCGCGTTGATCGCGCTGAACGTGGACAGAAGCGCGGCTACGGCGATGAGGGTAAAACCGGTCTGTCCCAGGAACGGCCTGGCCGCTTCCGCCAAGGCGTAGTCACGGGCCCCCGCGATGGCGTCCAGCGGCAGGTTGCCCACCACCACGACGGCGATGGCCACATAAAGCAGGATCACGAAGCCCACGGATAGATAGAAGGCGAGCGGCAGGTTCCGCTCGGGATCGCGGATTTCCGCGCCGGTATTGGCAATGAGCTCGAACCCTTCGTAGGCCACGAAGATAATCATTCCCCCCGCCACCAGGGGCAGCATCGGAACCCAGGTGTCCGGGGCCAGCCGCGCGGGCTCCACGCCCTTGACGCCGACTGCCAGGAAGAAAAGCAAAATGGATATCTTGACGACCACCACGTAGGTCTCGGCCTTGCCGACCACTTTGGCGCTGGTCAAATTCAGGACTGCGGGCACGATGATCGCCAGGGATATCAGTCCGTGCCGCACCAGCCAACCGGTGTTCTCCGGAAAGAACACGACCCCGTATGAGCCAAAGGCGTGGGCATAGAGGGCGAGCATGACGACATAGGAAAACCACAGCAGCACATTGAGCGCGCCCACATGCATGGAGTTGCCGAAAATCCGATCCAGGAAGACCACGGTTCCGCCCGCCCCGGCGTATCGCACGGACAGCCGCGCATAGGAGGAGGCGGTGACGAGGGCGACCAGTCCGGCCAGCGCGAAAGCGACGGGTGTGCCGCCGCCCGCCAATTGCACGCTCAATCCCAGCACGGCGAATATGCCGCCGCCCACCATGCCTCCCACTCCGATGGAGACCGCTCCCCACAGGCCCATTTTGTTGTCCTTCACGACCATATCACGCTCCGTTTGCGGCTGTCGGCCGGGATTTCCCCGCTCCTGTGAGAGGACAGAATACTCCAATCCATCCCATCGATAAAGCCGACGCCGCCCTTCGCCTCGCCGCCCGGCCACAAACGGCCAAAAGCATTGACTCGCCGCAGGATTGCACGATACTGAAACTACCTCGCGCCGGGGGAAAATCCGATAGGCGAAACAAGCCGGTCCTTGAACCGGCCGGTTCGCATTTTCCTTCCCCGAGCGGATACCGACCATATGCCGGAGTGGTGGAATGGCAGACACACGGGACTTAAAATCCCGAGATCCTTAGGATCGTGAGGGTTCAACCCCCTCCTCCGGTACCATTTTTCATAACAAGTTAGGCCGGTTGCCCGGCCTAACTGCTTTTCTGCGACAGAAACGAAAACGTTCCGGTCCTGTTTTTCTCTTTCCCGTTCGGGAATGGCAACCGCTCTCCTTTTCAGACAAACGGAACAAGCCCGACGAGGGCCAAGTTGTTCTGTTCTTCGCCCAATGGCCGGTGCAAAGCTGCCGATCCGGCGGGATCGCGTTCACAGACTCATGAAGCCGCCGCCAAGCGCTATGCCCGCGCACGAACCGGCGTCTTGCTGCCAGCGAAAGCGAGAATCAGGCCCAGGGCGATGCCCAGCAGGGCCGCAAACAGAATGCGGAACTCGGCGGGGAGCATGAAAGTGATCGTGTGGGCGGGAATCCAGAAGAACGGGATCGTCTTCTTGAAAACGAATCCCCACATTACCCCCCAATCCATCCTTTGGAGAATTCCCGCCATGTCGACGGGCGACAGGGCACCGGCGAGCGTGCCGCCGGTGTCGTGGATGTGGGTGTCGGTGATCTTGTGCAACGTCATCATCCAGGGGGCGAAGATGATGTTGGTGAAGCAACTGATGGTGAACGCAGTGGCCGCCTTCGTTCCCAGCGATCCGGAGGACAAGCCGTCGACGCTCGGTAAAAGCCCGAACGAGGCGAGAACATGGGGCGTTCCCGCGGTGAATATGGTGAAGGCCGCGTTGATGCACATGCCCAGCCCTCCCCATACGATCATTTTAGGAAGGAGCCCGAACCCGGGCTTGCTGTATCGGCCGGTTGTAAGGCGCAGGGCGAGGCATTCGCCGAAAGTCGCCAGTATGGCGAACTTCACGAAGCTCATGCCGTACCCGTAGCGCCTGCTCAAAGAGGCAAAGATGTCGAGCGCGCCGGGAACCAGCCCCATAAAGGCGAGAACGCCGACAACGGCTGCCGCAACAATAATATCTGATCGTTTCATGATGAGGATATGCTTTTGGAGGGCGGCGGAGACTGTCCGCCGCCCCGGTGACGATTAACGGCCAACCCCGATGCGGATGGCCTCCGCATAGAGACGGGCTTCGATATATTGGGACAATGCCGCCACGGCTCGGTCGCACACTGAGAAGATCGGCACGCCGCTGTTGTTCAGCGCGTCGCGCATGGGGTCATACAGTCTGCCGCCGTCTATGACGCCGATAACGGGCTTGTCGCAGCGGCCGACTATTTCAGCCAGGCGCGGCACAATGCCGTCTTCCGCCTTCATGTCGAAGGCCGGGACATCCGTCTCCAACAGCGTGTGCATGGCCGGGGAAAGCGGATCAAGCCCGATGACGACGGCATCGACGCCCTCGTCATGCGCGAGGATGTCGGCAATCTCGGCATGGGCCTCGTCGTCGGCCGAAGGATTGATGTCCAGAGGATTGTGTACGGTGACAAGCCCGGACAGCCTCTTGGCGTCCAGGATCGCCGTGATCTTTCGATGAGACTCCTCGGAAAACGAAGCCAACTGCATCTGATAGTCGTCGGATTGAATGGAGTCCGCCATGCCGACGGTTTCGAATCCCGCGCCGGATACGGCCGCAAGACGATTGCCGTTGATGCGCTTACCGGCCATGTTCTCCGCCAGCAGGAAGAGGTCCTGGAATTCCGTGAAATTGCGGGCCACAATCGCGCCGGCCTGCCGTACGCATGATTCGCAGACCATGTAATCACCGGCCAGCGAGGCAGTATGTCCGGAGGTCGCGGTTTTACCCTCGGGGGTGCGCCCCGCCTTGTAGAAAACCACCTCCTTGCCCGCCAGCACGGCTTCCCGCACTGCTGTGCAAAATTCCAACCCATCGAGATCGTTGAATCCCTCAGCGTAGACGGCGATAACATCCACTTCTTCGGAATCCTTGAAGTGTTTGACCATGTCCCCCAGCGTCAAGTCGGTCTGATTGCCCATGGAAATCATGTAGGCGGGGTTCAGTTCCGGGCACTGGGAAGAACGATGCAGCATGAATGCGCCGGACTGGGACACCAACGCGGCGCGCCGATATGTGGATTCGCGATCCTTGGGCAGCTTTTCCTCGGGGATAAACCAGGTGTCATAGTTGCCGGGACGGGAAACCACGCCCATGCAGTTTGCGCCGATAAAAACCGGGCCGCCGTCGCCGTTCCCGTGGGCCTCGTCGATGGCCTCGATGACTTTTTGCGCACGCTCGCGGCTCTCTTCGGTCTCGCCCATGCCGCCAGGGATAAGCATGACGGCATTGGCGGCGTCCAGACGAATGACTTCATCCACCAAATCCGGCACCTGATTCGCCCCCACTGCCACGACGAACATGTCCATCTTTTCGGGCAGCGCCTCCAGGTTCGGATAGCACTTCACGCCGTCGATTTCGTCCTCGCCCTCCCTAAGCAGGAAGATGTCCTCCCTGGCGAATCCCTCGGCCAGGACGTTGTCGAGAATGATGCGGCCAAAATTCCTGCGCTTGGTGGAAGCGCCGATCAGGCCTATCTTTTTCGGGTGCAGCAGATTGTCGATCTTGGCGATGGGACGTTGGTTTTCCCGCGCGCGGGGAGTCCCGAACTTGCACATACCGTCCAAGGGAACCATGAGGAAATCCGTGAAGGCGTATGGATTGATTTCCATTTCATTGATGACGAATTCGGCGTCCGGGTTCGTCGGGGAATAATGGCGGCCCATTTCAATGAAGGAGGAGAAGCACTCCACCAGTTGCTCATCCGTAACGACTCGACGCTGCCCCCGGGTCAGCCCCGCCAGCTTTCTGTAGGAAATGGTTTTGCGGAAAAGTTCGAAGAAGGCGTTGCCGTCGATCAACTCGCAGGAGGCCGCCACGATGGCCTGCCCCTTGCGGAAGCGTTCGGCATAAAGTTCCGTATCCGTGCCGCCCAGGCCCGCCGAAACGACCATGCCGAATTCCCGCGTATTGCGCAGGCCGACAATGAGCTCATTGCCGAACGCCGAGGAGTCCGGCGGCATGAACTGGACCATGAGCACGCCCTTGAGGTCCCTGCTGATGGCGGCGACCAACTCCTCTCCGGCGAGTCCCCGGTATTCCGCGGGGGCGTGCTCGGGGGCGAGATTTATCATATTCGCGTAATTTTCCGGGACCTCGTACAGCATTCTCCGAACGGCCGAACGGATTTTGTCCGGATTCTTGGGAACAATGCGGACGCCGCCGACCTCGGTCTTGTGGATGATGGTAGGAGAAACGATCTTGAGAACGACCTTCTCACCGGGCAAAGCGTTCAATTCGTCATCGGACGAACGCGCTCCGCGGGGAAGCAGGATGCACTTGGGAGGCGTTTCCGCCCCCGACCGGCCCAGCAGGTTGTATACTTCGTATTCAAGGAGATAGTCGCGGCCTTCCTCTCTGGCGGAGCGGAAAAGGCCGGTAATGGCGTCAAAGTCGATGGAGACGCTATTCTGTAATTCCATGGTGAAACCTTTTTGGTTGTTCATTCTTCACGGTGCGAGTGCATGAAATACATGCGGCCGGGGCGTGGCCCCGGCCGCAGAAAGGGAGTTAAAGAAGCCTCGTCCCCGCCTTGAACGCCGCGTGGTTGGCGGTCCAGATGGCCGGTTTCGGGCTGATATTCTTGAGAGCCTGAAGCCACAGTCCTTCCGGGAATCCATTGAACGGCGACAGCGTCGACAAAGCGCCCATCATGATTACGTTGGCGATGCGGCCGGTGGCGTCGCCCAATTCCAGCGCCGCCTTGAGCACATCCACGATGATAACGTTGTACGCCTTGAGCTCGTCGGCAATGGCCTCGCGTGTCGGGTAGGCGGATTCGTCCACGCCATAGGGCAGAACCCGCGTCTCCGCCATCAGCACCGTGCCGCCGGGACGCAGCATGTCCACGAACCCGGGGCGCAGCACTTCGCTCATCTCCATGGAGACAAGGCAGTCGACGGTCCCGGGCAGCAGGACGGGCGAAACGACCTTGCCGCAACTGAAGGTGGAGATGACGGGACCGCCCATCTGGGCCATGCCGTGCGTCTCGCCCTTGATGACATTGGTGTCGCCGTATCCCGCCAGAAAGGCGAACTGCGTCAGGGCCTTGCCGAAGAACAGGTTGCCCTGGCCGCCGACGCCGCGGATGGCCACGGCTATTTTTTCCGGCATTGCATAGGAACCGGCTTTCGGCATGGCGATTTCTTCGGGAGCTTCGGGGAGCTCCACGCGGACGGCAGCTTCGGCCTTGACCGGCTCGGCCACGGAGATGGCTCCAACAGGACACATCTGACCGCAGGCGGCGTTTTGGCTCACGCAACCGGAACAGAGGTTGTTGAAGGAGGGCAAACCATCCTTGTCCGCGGTGATGCCGGGGCAGATCTGACACATGCCGCACCGTTTGCACTTGTCCGCGTCTACGGTCATTTTCACGCCCCAGGCCGATTTGGGAACCTTGCGGATGCAGGCCCCTGTAACGACCAGGGTCACGAATTTACCCTCCTCGGCCAGGGCGAGGGCCTCTTTCAGGCCCTTGCGAATGCCCTTGCGGTCATAGCCGCTGACCGTCATGACGGTTGCGCCATGGGCCGCCAGGGAAGCTTGCAGATCGAAGACGTTCTCATCTCCCGCCAAATTGACTGGAGAGGTAGGTCCGGGCTGCCCGCCCGTCATGGCGGTCCAGTAATTGTCGAGAATGACCTTCACGCCGGGGACTTTGCGAAAAACCGTGTTCCGGGTCGCATCCATGCCGGAATGACACTCCGTGCCGTCGCCCAAAAGGGAAATGCACTTTGCAGCCTTGCCGGGATCGGCTTGGACAAACCCCATGCGGTTGCCTTCGGATGCGCCCATGGCCACGTTGGTGTCCAGAGCGTCCATGAAGTAGAGCAAGGTGTTGCAGCCGATGTCGCCGAACACGGCCTCTATATGGCCTTTCGCCCTCATCTGGCGGACGGTTTCCCCGAACAGACGGTACGGACACCCGGCGCAGATCATGGGCGGTCGGCCAAGGGGCGCGATCTTGGCGGCCATGGGCTTTTCCAGGCAGTATCCCATGAGCCCCGCCACGGAGCTCGGGGTCCACTCGGTAAGCGTCTCGTCGCTCTTCTTCCCTTTCACCTTCAGTCCCATGCGTTCCAGCTCGCCTTGCAGATAGCGATAGCCGTCTTCCACCACGTAGACGTCGCCGTCGATGGAGCCGTGGAATTCGCGGATCAGGCTCTCCGGCAAGGGGAATGTGAAGCCGAGGGAAAGGATGTCGATGTCCTCCCCAAGCGACTGTTTCAATTCCCTGACCATCATTTCACTGGCACCGCATGTGATGACGCCGACCTTGCCGCCGCCCTTCTCCCATTTGTTGAGCGCGCTTTTCGCAACCATTTCCTCAAGGGCGGGAATTCGCTCGGTAACGACCTTGTCGTAGTTGCCGCGAGCGAGCGGAGGAAGCGTGTTGAACGCTTTGAGCGGCGTGTCCACCTGGACGCGATCGCGCTTCCGGATGTCCGACAGGCGGACGAGACCTTCGGAATGGCAAAGGGTCCCGCTGGCCAGAATGACGCAAGGAGTCTTGTACTTGCGGCTTACATCCGCCGCTATTTCAGCCGCTTCATGCATTTCCTGATGATTGCGCGGCTCGAAAATGGGAGTGAAGCAGCTTTTGATGAAGGGACGGGGGTCCACCAGGTGCTGGGTGGAACTCGGGGTGAAATCGGACGCCAGATAATACACGAGCGCCCCTCTTTCACCGTTGAAGAACGCGGCGCTCGAAAACGGGTCGCCGGCCTGGAACAGTCCGGGAATCTTCATCGTGACGACGCAGTCCTCACCGGCCAGGGAATGCCCGTGCGCCACGGAGGCCGCGACCGCTTCGCTGACGGACCAGCCCACGGTTATCATGTCCTGCACGTTGCTCAAGCCCTTGTCTATGACCTCGGTGGACGGGGTCCCGGGGTAGCCGTCGACGGCGTGTATGCCGGAACGGACACACCCCACGGCAAAGGCGATGTTGCCTTGCAGCACGTTGGCTTTTCCGGCCTCATCGGTACAAAGTTGTTTTATCGGGTTCATACCTCTATCTCCTGTTTGAAGCCTGCGGCTCCGAATGATTGGGGGGAAGAGAACACGAGCCGCGCTAGGCCATCAGTTTATGCAGGACGTTTTCCATTGCGGCCGCCGACAGGTGATTCCTCTCGGGCACATGCTGCATGGTCTCTTCAAGCGCGTGGCGAATGGTGTCCGACACGTCCTGGAAGATGGCGTCCGCATCCAGGTCGACCTTGTTGCTCATGAGATAGTTGAAGGCGCGGGCCATGCCGCAGTTGGCGATGAAATCGGGAATGACGTCGACGACGCTGTCCGCGTACTCCGCCGTTTCACCGAAGAAGATGTCTTCATCGATGAAGGGAACGTTTGCGCCGCAGGCTATGACTTCGAGGCCGTGGTCCTTCATGGTCTCCACCTGCGCCCGCGTGACCAGACGCGAAGCGGCGCACGGCAGGAAAATGTCCGCTCCGACCGACCATACGCGGGCTTGTGTTTCTTCCGCAGTGAGGAGGTCGTCCCCGACGAGAGTGTTGCCGGTCCGCTTGAGCAGCAGTTCCCGGACCTCTTCCACGGTCAGGCCCTCCTCTTTCACCAGACCGGCGTTGCGGTCGATGATGCCCACTATCCTGGCACCATTGGCGGCAAGATAGTAGGCGGCGGTTCCGCCCACGTTCCCCCATCCCTGGACGATGACGCGCTTGCCTTCAAGGTCCTGCTTGCGGAAGCCGTACAGATGACGGACCGATTCAGCGACGCCCCATCCGGTAATCAGGTCGGCGACCAGATACTTCTTCTTGGAGTCGGGGGCGTATTTGGGAGAGGTCACCGGCATACTGACGCCGCCGCGGAGCTGGCTGATCTTCTGAATTCGCAACATGTCGGTGGGATGGAAGTGCCCATTGACGATGCCTTCCTGGGGATGCCAGAGGCCGTAGCCCTCGGTGATGGGGATAACGTCCTTCACTTCACAGATGTTCATGTCGCCGCCGGTCCCGTAATAATTCTTCAGCAGCGGCATCACGGCCTTGTACCAACGCTTGAGGACATCAACCTTGCGCGGGTCCGCCGGGTCGAAATCGATGCCGGACTTGGCGCCCCCGATCTGCGGACCGGACACGGCGAACTTGATTTCCATCGTTTTGGCGAGAGAAACGACCTCATGCTTGTCGAGGCCTTTGCGCATCCGGGTTCCGCCGCCGGCAGCTCCTCCGCGCAGGGAGTTGATGACGAGCCATCCCTTTGCCTCCGTCTCGGCATCATTCCATTCGAAAACGATCTCAGGTTGCTTTTGTTCAAAGGTCTTAAGCAGTTCTTTCATTTTCTCAACTCCAAATCAGTTTACATGATGATTTAAATATTGAGCCAATTTGGCCGCAAATCCGGCAAGCAGGGAATCGTCCAGATTTTTACATTGGAAGTTAGCGCCATCTACTGAAATAACAGGCGTTTTACCTTTCAACCCCTGCCTTGCTATCTCCAGGTAACAGGTGGTTACTCGAACACAAACCGAGACCCCTTCGTTTTTCAGAAGGCTCCGGAGCCGCTTGGCGGCCCGTTCAGCTCGGTTTGTGTCAGGGTCCAGGATCGTGATCGTTAACCCTGACATGGACCTACCGCGTACTGTGTATGAAGCGTTCGGCTTCCAGCGCCGCTATAGTGCCATCCGCCATCGCCGTGGTGATCTGACGATATTTCTTGGGCCGCACATCTCCGGCTGCGAACACGCCGGGCAGGGAAGTCGCCATGACGTCATTCGTAATGATATAGCCATGTTCGTCGAGAAGCAGTTGCCCGGAAAAGGCGTCGGTGCCGGGCTGTTGCCCCAGGAACACGAACACGCCGTCACATTCCAGCTCCCTCTTTTCACCGGTCTTCATATCGCGAAGGGTAACGGATTCGAGTTTGCCGTTTCCGTTCAGCGACAGGACTTCCGTGGAGTGCAGCGTGGTGGCGTTTCCCCTGGCCGCCAATGCGGACTGCGTGGACTGTGCGGCGAAAAAGCAATCCATTCTTTCCACCAGGGTCAGCTCGCTGACGCCGAGATCGAGCAAGGAGATCGCCTCGTCGAACCCGCTGTTGCCGCCTCCCACGATGAGCACTTTTTTGCCGACGTAGGGCGCACCGTCGCAGATGGCGCAGTAATGAACCTGTTCACAGTCTCCGGCCGCCGGAAGAGGAACCGGCTTGCGGCCGGTGGCGACAATGACCGCCTTCGCCGTATAGGTCTCGTCGTCCGCCATGATTTTCTTTACACGCCCGGCAAGCTCCATGGAGTCGATGCAAGCGGCTTCCTCGACGGTCACTCCGAACGATTCCACCTGATTTTGCATTCTCTCCATGAGTTCCATGCCGCCGACGGAGACATAGGAAGGCATGTTCTCCACCACTCTTGTCCAGTTGACCAGCCCGCCACAGGCGTTTTCATCCAACAGCAGGACGTCCAGATTCGCCCGGGCCGCATATACGGCCGCGGTCATGCCCGCGACGCCGCCGCCAAGTATTATCACGTCATATTCGTTGTTCATGATCGACTCCGCCGCGATTACAGGGATGCATGGAGCGCTTTCAGCTCACGCGGATTCATGAGGCCGGAATGAATGTTCGCCACTTCGCCGTTCCGGATGAAGACCAGCGTGGGAACCCGCTCGAAACCAAGTTCCGCCATCAGCTCTCCCCTGACTTCGCTGTCGACGCTGTACAGTTCGGTTTCAGGGGACTTGTCGCCGAATTTCATCAACGCCTTTTCCATGTTCTTGCAGTGCGGGCAAAGCTCCTTGAAAAAGATGACGATGGCGTCATTGTAGGAACTGAAAAGCCCGGAAGAGGCCTGCTCTGTGATATTTTTTATTTCACTCATTGCTTTATCTTTTTCTGTTAATGGTATGCGATGGCAGTAAGGGCATCGATGTCCAGGATCTGCAATTTATTCTCGCGCAATATCCTTATGAGCCCATGGCTCTCCAGCGATTTGAACGTCTTGTACAAAGTGGCTCGGTGCACTCCCAATATGGAGGCAATATCCTGCATACGAAGCGAACCGAGCGAAACGATGTCATTTGAAGGCAACTCCATCGAGTTGAACCGCAGAAGCACGAACTTCACGATCCGCTGCTCCAGAGTGTCGAGCCCCAGCGAAGCCAACTGATTGCTGAGAACGTTCACCTTATGGGAAAGCGTGTGGATGATGTCCTTCGCAATGCAGGGGTGCGTTTCCAACATCCTGTCCACCGTCTCCTTGCAGAAGGAGTAGACCACGGCATCCTTGTGGCAAATAAAAGAACTGTCGATCGGTTCCCTGGTGAAAAAGGGCACTTCACTGAAGAGGGAATTCTGTTCCACATGCATGATGATCTTCTCATTGCCGTCCACGGACGTTCGCTTCATGGACACGGTGCCAGACTGAAGATACCGCAGCTCCGTCACCAGCTCCCCCGCAAAGACAATATGTTCACCGTGCTTGAACTCCTTGCGAACACCCAGGCCCAAAACCTTGTTCCAGGCGTCACTATTGACCTGGATTCGCCAGAACTCGTTTATGTGCGGCGTCTGCATATTGTCTCCTGTGCGGGGAAGCCTGCCTTGCGCGGATTCTTAGGTGGTTCGCAGTTCCCCGATGTACAATTTCAGTTTCTGAAGCAATTCCTTGGCCTTCTCGGGATTGCTCTTGATGATGTTCTCCAACTGGAAGGGGTCCTTGCGGCGATCAAAGAGTTCGTCGGTATGCGGCACCGAGACTTTCGCCCCGGGAACGCAAGTCCACATTTCCTCTTTCATCTCCAATTTCGCGGACTGCGCGCCCGCATTGCCGCCGGAACCGGAACCATCGTAGAATATCTTGTTCATGGAGTCCGTGTCGATTTCCTTTTGTATCCAGTGTATATAGCTGTAATCATGGTCAATAATAGACCAGGACATGCCATAGTAACCGGCAATGGCGAAGTCGCGGACCGTATCGGTCTGGCCGCGCATAATCGGCAGCAGGCTGATGCCGTGCATGTCGTCGGCATCGTAAGTGGAGATGCCCTCGTGTCCGGTCTGCTCCACCGCATCGGTGCCGAGGCCCAAGCCGTCGAGCACGGTGGCGGTAATATCCACGTTCTGGACGAAGGAATCGATGCGCTTGCCGCCCTTCAAACCGGGGACATGAACCATGAGGGGAACATGCACCAGCTCTTCATAAGGCCAGGGACGGCATTTACGCATCAGGCCATGGCCGTGTTCGCCGGCTCCCATGGGCTGGCCGTGGTCGGAAGTGACGATGACCATGGTATCGTCCCAGAGCCCCTGGGCCTTGAGCGAGTCGAAAAGCTTGCCGAGCCACTTGTCGACCAGGGTGACTTTTTCCGCGTAGAGCGCGCGGATGTGGGAGCATTCCTCTTCGGTCATGACCCCCTTGATCTCGGTCCACGGGGCGAGCAGCAGCGGATTGCCCTCGTAATCCGGATCGTACGGGCATGGCTCTTTCTCCCATACGGACGGCGGATCCCACGGCTCGTGGGGATCGAAGGAATCGAGCCAAAGGAAGAACGGCCGTTTGGGATCACGCTTTTCCTTCAGCCAACTGTCCGCCTCGGAGATAACCACCGAAGCATAGTTGTCCGCATCGGAGTTCCAGTTCTGGCGCTGTTTCAGATAGCACTCGGCTTCCCGGATCAAGGATTTGCTGGAGTCGTCGTACTCGCCGTCCTCGCCCTTCTTGAGCCAGTTGGGAGAAAGGTAGTCCTCTCCCTTGAATTCGGCCTTGAGCGGAACATGGCTGAAAGTTTCGTGATCCAGTTCATGGCCGTTACAAAAACGGACATAGTCGAATCCACGGGAATAACCATATTTGGGAAGACGCATCGGCGGAGTGTCATAGACCAACGCCGTCTGCACGTCGCGGCACCAGAGCACGTCGGTTATGGAGGTATCCTCCGTGGTCAGCGGACGCCACCCGCTCTCCGGCAAAGTGTACCGCCCGGTGAGCAGGGCTCGGCGGACCGGAATGGTCGGCAGTCCCTCGCTGTACGCGTTTTCAAACAGGAAACCGTCTTCGGCGAACTTGTCCATGTTCGGCGTTTTGACTTCCTTGTTCCCGTAACAGCCCAAGTAATTGAACTGTAGGGTGTCCAGCATGATGAACAGAACGTTTTTGATTTGGGATTTTGACATTGAACTACCTTATTGAGTTAAGCTGATTCGGAATCGGCCGAGGACTTCAACGAACGAACAGAAGTACCGTCAGTCTTCATGATTCCAAAACCGGTTGCGGCCAAGACCAGAGAGATGAAGGGAATGGTCACGTTAAAAAAGGCGAAGGGAACGTAATCCACCGCGCCTACTCCGAGTATGCCCAGAATATAAAAGGCATGGACCGACCAGGGGACCAAGGGACACCCCAGGGTACCGGCGTCTTCACAAGTGCGGGAAAGCACCTGGGGAGCGATCTTCGCGTCTTTGTAATTCTGGCCGAACGCCCTGCCCGGGACCACCACGGCGAGAATCTGGCTGCCGGTGCCCAGCAGGATGATGTAGGCGGCGCCCAGAGTCGCGCCGACAAGCGAAAGCGCGGAATTCGCGCCCCGCAGCATCGCGTCCAGCAAGACTTCGAGCACGCGGGCCTTTTCGAGAATACCGCCGAAAGCCATACCGCTGGTAAGCAGCAGGATCGTGACCATGACGGACATAAGTCCGCCGCGGGAAAGCAGCGCATTCAATTCCTGGGAGGGAGTCGCCGCCTTGTAGCCCGTCGTCAATTGCTTGGCCAAAACGGAGATGGAGGCTCCGTCATACAAAGCGATGGCCAATGCGCTGACAATACAGATGACCATGACGGGCAGGACGGGCATCCTTTTATAGGCCAGCACCACCATCAATATGGGAGGCAGAAAGGCAATGGGCGAAAGCGAGTAGGTCGCTTCCAGCGATGTGAGGATCGTGTTGATGTTCCCCACGCTGACAAGGTCCCCGGTGTGCATGGAGCCAAGGATGGCGTAACCTGCGATGGAGATGATGGCAGCCGGGACCGTGGTCCACAACATCGAGGCTATATGCGTGAAGAGCGGAACCTCGCAAACGGTGGCGGTGATGTTCGTCGAGTCGGACACGGGCGACATCTTATCCCCGAAGTATGCGCCGGAAACAATGGCCCCCACGGTCCACGCCGGGTTGAATCCCATCGCTCCCCCGACTCCGAGCAGGGCCACGCCGATGGTGCCCATGGTGCCGAAAGAGGTTCCCGTGGCCAACGAGGCCACGCAACACAACACGAAGGTGGACACGAGGAAATGTTCCGGGGCGATGAGCTTGAGCCCCCAGTAGATGATGGCTGGAATCGTGCCGGACGCCATCCAGGAAGCGATGATCATGCCGACAAGCATCAGAATAGCCACGGCGATTTGGATACGCCCCACGGCCGCGAGCATTCCTTCCTGCAACTCCTCCCACTTATAACCGATTTTCAGAGCCATGATGCCTGCGACGGCTACGGCCACAAGCAAAGGCAACACAGGCGGACGCACTCCAACCACGACCGTCCCATACAGAATAATTGCGACAGGAACTGCGAAGGTTAAGAAAGCCCACAGTAGAGATGGTTTTTTCCCGTCTGAACTCATTTCCTCTCCCTTTTTTGGCATATAGGTTACTGATTTCCCACAACATTATTTTGAGCAAATTGCCAAAACGCTTGTAAGATCCATGCAGTTCAGTTGCCTAGTCTTGCCTGTACGATAGGTCCAATTACAGAGTGTGTCTGTTGCCTAGGCAACATAGACTGAACAATCGGACTTTTTTTTTGCAGGCGCACAGCTTCAATCTTGAAAACGTGCGGCACTGCGGCAACCCACTGCGCAGCCAAGCCATCTGCTTCGGCTTGGCCGGGATAAAACGACGTCCCCCAAGAGGTATTCAATACGACCGAAAAGCCCGCCCCAAGTCTTTGGCGACAGCCCTTGCCCGCAAGACCTCGGCCGAACGCAGCAGGCCAAGGAATACTTCCCTTGGCTCTCTCGTTACGTGCAGTGCCGGGCACTTGCAGACTTTAATGGTATGGTATGCGCTGACGCGGAGGCTTAACCTGAAGTCGTTCTGATCTGACAAGTCCTCTTAAAAACGAAAGGTTCCCTCTTTTGATGAAAAGAGCAAAGAACCATCAAACCGAGCTCGTGGCTCGAAGGAAAACGCCGTGTCAGTTTCAATCACAACGACATAAAACACAAGGACGGCTTGCACTATCCCGAGGGGAAAACCAATCTCATCCCCGGGACATGCCGACCGAAATACATCATTTCACTTTTGAACCGACGGTTCGGCCCCAAGGGGCCGAAAAAGACTTGAAAGCAAAGGCATGACTAAGGGAAATTCAATTCCTCCATATCCGGCATCATCCCGCCAAAGCGGTCGTTTCCCGACGAGGCATTCCATGCGGCAGCCTCCCCCGATGGACAGGAAGAGGGAATTACCTTCAGCTTCCTGGAAAGGAGAATCAGGCGTTGAAAGCCGCTTCGCGGCAATAATCGGGTGATTTCGCCTCCGGCGGGCAAGGGTTCGCACCCTTGCATCCCATGTAAGCGCCTTTGGCGCGGGCTATTTTCGTCCCGCGGCGTTCCACCGCGCAAGCAAGGATTTGGATATATAGGTTCAAAAAAAAAGGGCTCCAACGAGTTGGAGCCCTTTGAATTCTTTTCGAATGACTAGGCGTTGCGACGCTTACGGGCGTAAGCCAGGAACCCGAGCAGGCCGATTCCCATCAGGATGAACGAACCCGGTTCGGGAACGGGAGCGCCCGGATCGCCGGGGGTAACGGCGCCAAAGGTGATGTCGTCAAAACCGATCTGATTGATGACACCCGCGAAGCTGACCGAATAGGCGGTTCCTTCAAAACCGACGCCGATGGGCACGAAGGGGCTGAAGGAGCCGTTGGGATCGCCTCCGTCCTGCGGAGTGATGGCCAAATCCAAGGTGGCGAGCAGGTCGCCGGTGCCGCCGAGACCGCTCCACACGCTCACTTGGCCAGGGTTGCTGATCGCGGAATAGAAGAAGGAGAAGCCGGTATCGAATCCCGCGGCGAGACTCATGACGGCCGCGTCACCGTTCAGGAAAAAAAGAATGGTGTCGGGACTGGGCTCGTTGCCGAAATTGCCGCTGCCGCCCGCGTCGGAATCGATGAGGCTCAAGGCGTTGTCGCTGAAAGAAACGCCGTAGTCCGTTCCGGAATACCCCATGGAACTTGTTCCACCGTTGTAGAAATCAAGAACCTGGTCCTGATTCCCCAAGCCCTCAAAATCGAGAACGAGCGCGTGGGAAGGCGTCACGAGAAACAAACACATGACCAATGAAGAGAACAATGTAGCAGCACAGTATACCTTATTCATAGCAGCCTCCTGGCGGTAGTATTCCCCAACTACCGACAGTTAAAGCAATCACTATACCAAAAATGAATACCATTTTATTTCAATTAGTTATCACGAAAAAAATAAAGACAACGCGTCGAATTTCTTTACATTTAAACAGAAAACTTTACTTTGTCGGCTGAATGCCATCCTCTTGAAGTCGGAAACCGACGGATATTCCTTGGACGGAATCCCCTGGACTGAGGATATATGGACTGCAACGAGGCATCTTTCCTTATAAACCAGCCGAGTTAGCCAATTCACCCGGGGCCCCATTCTCCGCTCACGCCAAACAGCGCAGGACAGCCGGGCGCGCCGAAAGGTCATTCGCCGTGTCCGACAAAACGCCGCTCGGGCACAATCTCGAAATGGGATTAACGTCCGTAACCGTCTATAATTGCACGGTATTCAAAACGACCGACATGGCTTTGAACCAAAACTCGACCTCGTCGCCGGGCTGAAGCGCCAGGTCCCGGGCGCTGAGGGCGGAAATAAGGGCGCAGACGTCGGTGCCGTCCGAAAGACGGCCCAGGACCTCGGTCAGGACAGGGGTATCCGTGACCCGGATAATTTGGGCCTCCAGCCGATTTCGCGCGCTGCCGGAAATTTGCTCGGCCCGACGCAGGACATTGACCAAAGGGGCCTTGACCGTGGCGACGACGGGGCTGCCCGGCTGAATTTTCAGGTTGCGCAAGGAATCCAGGGTGATAACCGCGCAAATCTTGAGATTGGAACGGGTCTCCAGGACCACCTGGGCCATGACCTGGTCCGTGTCGACCTCGATGACGTGTCCCAGGAAGGAGTTGCGGGCCGAAGTACGCCTGCGCATGGCCTCGTAGGCGGTGCGCACGATGGACTGTACATCACCCGGCGAGAACTGCTGGAAGTTGGCGGTCAAGTCCAGGGAGGACTGGCCCAGGACCTCTTTGACGATGGTGATGGGCACGCCGCTGCGCAGCATCTCCACGGCCCTGGTGTTGCGCAGGGACTTGGGACAGACAAGGTCCTTGGACAGACCGCACTCCTTGCCGCGCTCGTAGCAGATGCGCCGGAAATAACCGGGGTCCACCCTGAACAGCTCCCCGTGAAGCCCACAGCCCATGGGGCTTTCCAGGAATGCGGCCAGTTCGGCGAAAAACTCTTCGGGCAGCGGGACCTCGCGGACCCGATCCTCCTTCCCCAACCGCACGAAAGGCCCCTTGGCGTCGAACGCTTCGGCATCATCCAGGGACAGGATTTCCCCGAGGCGGGCGCCGGTATGGCGGACAAGCTGGAAGACCAGCCAAAGCCTGGTCCTGGCCCGAACGCTGTCCATGCGCCGGGCCGAATCCTTCCATTTCCTGAAGGATTCCTCCAGAGCATTCATCTGCGACGGCTCAAGGTAACTCACTTGATCCGAAACACTGAAAAATTCGCGGGGGCACACCTTGCCCGAAACCCTGTCTTCTCGCATGAAACGATCACCTGCCGTAGTATCACGCCTTTATCCATTCGCGTGACTTGGTTGCGACATAACAGCACAGAACATAGGTAATTTAACGACGGGGCACAACCCGTTCGCGAACCGCACACCCCGCCGCGTTCGGCGCGGCGACGCAAGGAGAACCGCCATGTACCGCTTTCGTATCTGTGCCGTCATGCTCACCCTGCTTCTCGCCCTGCCCACGAGCGCCTTTTCCGGCGACAAACTCGTCCTGGCGGCCGGAGCGGGCTACAAAAAAATGGTCAACGCGCTCAACGCGGCCTACGAGAAAAAAACCGGCCGGTCCATGGACCTCATTTACGGAAACATGGGGAGAGTGACCACGCTGGCCAAGGAAAGCGGCAAGGTGGACATCGTGCTGGGCGACCGACAGTTCCTCATTGTTCGCGCGGCCCTGCCCGTGACCGACGAAACCGAGTTGGGCCGGGGCAAACTGGTCCTGGCATTCGCCAAGGGGTCCGAATTCTCGAAGGAATCCGACCTGGACAATCCCAAGGCCGGGCGCATCGCCCTGCCCGACACGAGCAAGGCCATCTACGGGAAGGCGGCGCGGGAATATCTGCTGACGACCGGCAGGCTCCCGGACATCAAGCCGAGACTGGTGGAAGTCGCCACCGTGCCCCAGGTATTTTCCTACCTCGCCACCAACGAAGTGGACATGGGCTTCATCAATCTGACCCACGCCCTCAACGTCCAGGACAAGCTCGGCGGCTACATGGTCATCGACGAGAAGAACTACTCGCCCATCAGCATCATCGCCGCCGTTCTTGAAAGTTCCGCCAACAAGGAACAGGCCAGGGCGTTCCTCGATTTCGTCAAGACCGCCGAGGCCCAGGCCATCGTCAGGGCGAACGGCCTGTAACACATGGATTTCCTCGGAATACTGGCCCAGCCGGAAACCATCAACCCACTCCGGCTCACTCTGAAGGCGCTGGCCGCTTCCGGCGTCCTGCACCTGGTGGGCGGCGTGCTCATCGCCTACTACCTGACATCAGGCAAGGGACCGTTGCGCTCGGCCGTGGATTTCCTGGTCACGCTGCCCCTGGTCTTTCCGCCCGTGGCCACCGGGTTCATCCTGCTCATGCTCCTGGGCCGGGCCGGATGGCTCGGGCAGTACTCGCCGGTGGACATCGTCTTCAACTTCCCGGGCGTGGTCCTGGCGTCTTTCGTGTCCGGGCTGCCGCTCATGGTCAAGCCCGTGGAGGCCGCCCTCAGGGGCGATGTGCGCAGGCTGGGAGAGATATCCCAGGTCCTGGGCAAAAACGATTGGCAAACCTTCTGGCTGGTGCTGCTGCCCAACATCCGGCGCAACGTGACCGCGGGCTGGTTCCTGGCCCTCGGGCGATCCCTCGGCGAGGTCGGCGTCACGCTCATGCTCGGCGGCAACATCATCGGCAAGACGAACACCCTGTCCCTTGAAATCTACAACGCGGTCTTCAGCGGCGAATTCGATCGCGCCATGGTCCTGGCCGTGGTCATCGGCCTGTTCTCGCTGACCATCTTCGCCGCCCTGAAGAAACTATCCGCAGTCTAGGAGACGCAATGAAAACCATACTCGAAACAGTGCATGAACGAGCCCTCGAACTCTGGACCAAAGAAGATATCCTGAACGAGAGCATCACCGTGACCGCCGCCCCCCTGAGCGTGAAGGACGCCATCGGAACCCCCGAAGGGAACGACTTCCCCATCCAAAAAGGCAAGGAAAAACTCATGGAGGCCAATTTCCGGGGAGCGCGTGGCCAGGCGTTCACCGATCACTACGGCAACTATTCCGGCACATTGGCCCGAATCGCCGAGCTTCCCCTGGACGACAACTTCCACCGCGCCGTGTTCGTCTCCACCACCAATGCCGTATGCAGCTCCCTGGGGTTAACCGGAAACACGGTCCACTGCCGCGACAAAGGCCCCGCCGAATGCGCCAAGGGCGTCTTCCGGTACATCGACGAGCGGTACGGCAAATGCCGCGTCACCATCATTGGATTCCAGCCCGCGCTGGCCCAGGCCGTGAACGCGGAAACCGACGTGAGGCTGGTGGATCTGGACCCTGACAACATAGGGCAAACCAAACGCGGCGTGCTGGTGGAAGGCGGGGAGACATCCGCCGACGCCATCGACTGGGCCGACCTGTTGCTCGTCACCGGCACGACCCTGGCCAACGGCACCATCGACATGTTCCTCACAGGCAAACCCGTGCTGTTCTACGGCACGACCATAGCCGGAGCGGCCGCACTCATGGGATTTGATCGCTACTGTCCGCAGAGCAGCTAGGGGGTCTCCTCCATCACCTCCCCGGCTGCGGGGAAGGGTTTCCGTTTGCCGCACGGAAACCCTTTCCCAAGGCGGACAACGCACCTTTTCCTTTTTCGCCTCGTCAAAATCGGCGGCCAGTTACGGCCCGCCCCGGCAAAACAGTAGCCCCCCTCTCGACCATCCCGGCCTTCGATGATACCATGCGATCAGGCAACGGACCGAATCCCGGGCCGGACGACAGACGCCGCGCCGCCTGCCATGCCGCCCGATGCGATCCCAGGACACGGCATTTAAAAACCAACCCACGGACCAGAAAACATGATGAAACGACTGTCCGTCGCCCTTGCAGCCCTTCTCCTCACAGCCGTCCCGGCCCTGGCCGACGTGGTGCGCACCGTGTCCACGGAATACTATCTGGTGGAAGGCCTTGTGCCCTCGACCATAGCCCGAAACCTCAGGCACAGCTCCCCCCTGAACGAAGGGAGCAAGGCATACCAGGCCAACACACGGACCGACATCAGCACTTCCTACGAGATCAAACAGGAGGGAGGGCAATGCAGGGTCACAAACGTGGTCGTGCATCTCCACCTGACCTACCTCTATCCCCGGCTCAAGCACAGCGTGGACTTCGATACCCGAAAATGGTGGAAGAAATTCTACCGCAAGCTTGAGAACCACGAACTCATTCACGGCGAGATATCCACCAAGGCCGCGCATGAAATCAGCGACACCCTGGAAAACCTTCCGCCCGGCGACTGCGACAACTTCAAGAAAGAGGTCAGAGCCGAAATCCGGCGGCTCATGGACAGGATGAAACAGGATCAGATCGACTACGACAGACTGACCCAGCACGGCCTCAAACAAGAACGGAATATGGGCCGCTATCCTTAGCCGCCCCACTCCCCATCCATTCCACCCCCTCAACTCCAAACTCTTTCTGCGCCGTCCTCCCTCAATGGAGGCGGCAACACGAATTTCGGAGAAGCCCCAAAAATAATCTATATCCCCCGCTTTCACGGCGGGACGACGCGGAATCGAAAAAGCCCGCGCCGAAGGCGCATACATGGGATGCAAGGGTGCGAACCCTTGCCCGCCGGAGGCGAAATCATCCGGCTATCGCCGCAAAGCGGCTTTCAATCCCTGTTTTTCGCCCCAGGGAGTTAAAGGGATAATTCCCAAAAAAAGCCGACGGGAGAACTCCCGTCGGCTTTCTGTTTGTATCAACCGCACCGCTATTCCATGGGGGCCGGATTTTTCATGTCCCAGATACCACAGGGACAGGCGTCGGCGCAGAACCCGCAGGCGATGCACTTGTCGGGGTCCACGACCCGCTCGAAACCGCCGTCGGGCAGCTCATTGCGCCTGATGGCGTTCTGCGGACAAAGCGTGTCGCAGATGTAACAGTCGCGGCAGGAGCCGCAACTGGAGCATTCCGCGCCGCATTGATTGGCGTCGCTGAACTCGATAACGCGCGGATCGAAGTATTCGAGCGTCATGCGGGTGTAATCGATCATCTCGCGGGTGTCGCTTTGCGGGCGGCGGTTGTTGAAGATGTCGTCGATCACTTCGGCGGCGCGGCGTCCGTGTCCGATGGCATGGGTCAACAGACCGGGCCTCACGGCGTCGCCGATGGCGAAGACGCGGGAATCGGTGGTCTGATAGTCGTCGTTGACCACTATGTGGCCGCGGTCCAGGGCGATGTTGTCCGGCAGGAATTCCACGTCCGGCTGATCGCCGATGGACATGATGACCGTATCCGCCGGGAGCAGTTCCCCGGACTGGAGCAGGACGCCCTCTTCGGTGATCTCCTTGGTGAAGCAGGGCCACTTGAAACGCGCGCCCACGGCTTCGGCCTC
Organism: Desulfovibrio sp. Fe33; assembly: GCF_028532725.1. Taxonomy (NCBI): domain Bacteria; kingdom Pseudomonadati; phylum Thermodesulfobacteriota; class Desulfovibrionia; order Desulfovibrionales; family Desulfovibrionaceae; genus Desulfovibrio; species Desulfovibrio sp. Fe33. Next base: position 213,887 of record NZ_JAQKGU010000004.1, on the reverse strand, counting down.
CTTGCGCTCCTTGCCGAAGGAGGCGGGTTCCTGGATGTCGATGAGGGTGATGTCCTCGGCGCCCACGGAGGCGGACACGGTGGCCACGTCGCAGCCCACGTTGCCCGCGCCGATGATGACCACGCGCTTGCCGGAGCGCATCTCGCCCTTCTTCACCTCCTGGAGGAAAGTCAGGGCCGGAATGATACGCTCATGGCCGGGCACGGGTATCATGCGCGGCTTCTGCGCGCCCACGGCCAGGATCACGAAGTCGTACTCCTCGCGAAGCTCCTCGAACTCCTTGGTCTTGAGCTGCTGTTGCAGATGGACATGGGGAATGACCTTGGCGGCGCGCTCGATCTCCTTTTCCACGACCTCCCTGGGCACGCGGGTATAGGGAATGGCCGAGGCGATCTTGCCGCCCAGGGTCTTGGCCATGTCGAAGACGACGGCTTCATGGCCCTTCATGCGAATCTGCCACGCCACGGATATACCGGCTGGGCCGCCGCCGATGACGGCGACGCGCTTGCCGGACAGGGGCGGCAGGGCCGGAATCTTGGACTTGTGCCCTTCCCGGCCGAGCTTGGTGATGTCCACTGCCGCCATGTTCTGCTGGGTGGACCGAGTGCAGCCGTCCATGCACAGGTTCGGACAAAGATAGCCGCAAACCGTAGCCGGGAACGGCGTGTAGGCCAGGGCGAGGTCCACGGCCTCGTCCACCAGCCCGTCGCGGACCAACTGCCAGCGTTTCTGCACGGGCATACCCGTGGGACAACTGGCCTGGCACGGCGCCATGTACTTGCGGTTCTCCCAGACAGGCACGCGGCGGCGAAGATCGCCGTGAACGATAAGCGGGACAGGGGAACGGTCGAGATCGGTCAGGTCGCCGATGATGCCGCCCCTGCCGAGTTCGGCGTCCCATACATTGACCCGGAAGTCGTGCATGGCGCGGCGAACCCTGCCTTTTTTCTCAAAGGGGGTCTTGGCCCGGATGAGCTGCCACTCCTCGCGCCGGGTCAACCGTTTCAGGAGACGCGACCGCTTGATCTTCTTGAGGAACTGCTCGATATGTTCGGTCAGCCACGCCCAGGTGGGGTCATCGATGGGCTCCATGAGGGCATCGGACTGGGAGAAACCGTCGATGGGGCCGCGCACGAAGATGCGGCCTCCGACCATGCCCACGCAGGGACGGTAGCCGATGATGTTGCCGGGGTTCTGGGCCTCGTGGCCGCAGACTACGGCGGTGCCTCCGGCCATGAATTCGGCGAAGTAGTCGCCCACCGAGCCGAGCACCCACAATTCGGGCGCGTCGAAACGGGGGTTGGTCTTGGTCATGGTCATGCCGCGCGAGCCGATATTGCCCGCGATGAAGACCTTGCCCTGCGCCATGGCGTTGCACACGCCGTTGGAGGCGTTGCCGTGAACGATGACTTCCGCGCCCGCGTTCAGCCAGGCCACGTCGTCCGAGGCGGGCCCCATTACCTCAATGGTCGTGCCCGGGAACCCCTTGGAGCCGATGCGCTGGCCCGGGGAGCCGGTAATGGTCACGGAAATGGGCTCTTCCTTGGAAATCCAGAGCCTGCCTCCGATGCCGTGCTGGCCCATGGCGTCAATCTCCAACCGGCGCGCCCCCTGACGGACCGCGTTCTGGATGCGCTCCTCCAGGATGCGGGATTCCACGCGGACACCGTTCTCGTGTCCGTTTATGCGCTGTATTTTCTTAGCCATTGTGTACTCCGATATGTCCTGAGGCTTCGATTAGATAACGTACTTGATGTCCAGGCGGTCCGCAGCGTCCTTGTCCGAGATGCCCAATGCGTCGGACATGCCGACGGGCAGGGATGTGGAGCGGCCGAGGGGCGCGAAGACCTTACGCAGTTCCGTGTCGAAGCTCAGGTAGAAGTCCACCACCCGTTCGGCGACCTTTTCGGGATCGAGACGGCGGTAGACCCTCGGGTCCTGGGAGGTGATGCCCTTGGGGCAGACGCCGATGTTGCAGACGTTGCAACGGTCCTTTTCGCTGCCGAGGCAACCCGCGCCCGCCTGCATGACATACTTGCCGATCTGGACCATGGACGCGCCGAGCATGATAAGGGCTGCGGCGTTGGCGGCCAGATTGCCGTGTTTGCCGATGCCGCCGCCCGCGATGAGCGGAATCTCGTTCTGGGCTCCGGCCACGCAGAGCGCCTTGTAGCAGTCGCGCAGATTGGAGGCGATGGGATGGCCCATGTGGTTCATGGACACGTTGTAGGCCGCGCCCGTACCGCCGTCCTCGCCGTCGATGGCCAGACCCGCCGCATAGGGATTGCGGACCAGGTTGTTGAGCACGGCGAGCGAGGTGGAGGAAGCCGATATCTTGGGATAGACCGGCACGCGGAAGCCCCAGGCCATGGACATGGACTGGATCATCTTGGCCACGGCCTCTTCAATGGAATACTTGGTCTGGTGCGTGGGCGGGCTGGGCAGGGAAACGCCCTTGGGCACGCCGCGGATGGCGGCGATGAGTTTGTTCACCTTGTACCACATGAGCAGGCCGCCGTCGCCGGGCTTGGCTCCCTGGCCGTACTTGATCTCGATGGCGCAGGGGTCTTCCTTCATCTCGGGGATGGCGTGGATGATCTCGTCCCAACCGAAATACCCCGATGCGATCTGGAGAATGACGTACTTGAGGAAGCGGGAACGCAGCAGGCGCGGCGGACAGCCGCCCTCGCCCGTGCACATGCGCACCGGCATGTTCATTTCCTCGTTGAGGTAGGCCACGCCCATCTGGAGCCCTTCCCACATATTCGGAGAAAGCGCGCCGAAGGACATACCGCCGATGACCAGGGGATAGATTTCGCGAACCGGCGGTTTCCAGCCGTTCTCGCGGTAGCACTTGATCTCGGCCTCGGGCGAGAGAACCCTGCCGAGCAGGGTGCGCACGTCGAATTCGTGACGGCCCGCGTCGAGCGCCGGGTCCGTGAGCATGGAGATGCGGATGAACTTGATCTGATCGAGCAAGGATTCGGAATTGTTCCTGCGTCCGCCGCGGGTCCGGGGCTGGCCGCCACGGTTGTTCTGGAACTCGAGCGTGGTGGAATCGTACTGACGGTTCGGCTCGATGGCGTTGTTCGGGCAGACCATGTTGCACATGGCGCAGCCGATGCAGGCATAGGCCGGGTCCGTGCGCTGACGGATGCCGTAATAAGTGGAGAATTCCGTGGTCGGCTTGGCGTTGAGGCCCATGGGCGGCCTGACGTCCCGCTTGCGGAACACGCCCAGCTCAATGGCGTTGACGGGACAGACCGAAGTACACCGGCCGCACTTGGTGCAGGTGTTGATGTCCCACTTGATCTGCCAGGGCAGGTCCTTGCGGCTTAAAGTTGAGGGCGTAATGGGTCTTTCTGGGAGCATTGGAGAACCTCCCGGCAATCGGGTCCGACGATCGCCGTGTCGAGATGCATGGGTTGAAAATCCTTGGTCCTGTCACGATCGGGGATGGCGGCGTTAAGCCCGCATATCTCGGAGGAAAACCCGTAAATGCCGAGCTCTGGATTGCCGCCGACCACGCCGGGCCGGAACTTCTTGCGGTCCTGCGCCATGAACATGGAGCCGTCGGGCAGACAGCCGATGACGCAGTTGGGGCCGTCGATAATCAGCTTGCGGCAGGCGCGCTTGAGATCGGACAGGAATTCGCGGTCCGGGTGATCGCGCATCTCGTCGTCATTCATGGGAGTGATGACGTGCTTGTAGGCGCTGATGTCGAGCCTCAGCCGCTTGGTGGTGTAATGGGCGATGTGGGTAAACACCTCGGAGTCGGACTGATAGCCCTGATACCCCGTGACCCCGCGCGACATGAGGTATTCGCGGATGGGCACGAAGGCGGTGTTCTCGCCGTTGGTCATGGTGGAAATGCCTTCGATAAAGAAGGGATGGCAGGCGTACAGGTTGATGGCGTAGTTGGTGTTCTGCCTGCCCTGCGCCAGGATATGGCGGGCCTGGAGCTCCTCGCGGTCGAGTTTGAGATAGTCGGCCATGGCGAGCGGGTCGCCCACTTCCTTTATCATTATGGTGTCGGGCCAGAAGGAGAAGACCATGATGTCGCCGGACTCCTCGCCCATGGCCCGCAGGCCCAGGCGCATCCGGACCAGATTCTGACTCACCTGCTCCTCGGCCATGCCCTTCCACCCGTCGGGAATCTTAAAGGCGATGGAGGCGTAGGCGCCGCGCCGGGGCGTCCCGGCAGGCGGTTCCACATCAGGGGTGAACGTCGCGGAATACTTGGGCTGGAACCCGTTCTTGGTCATGTAGTCGGACATCCGCGAAAGCCCCTCGTCGGTAAAGATGCCGGACAGGATGGGGTATTCCTTGAGTTCCTCCCACGGTCCTCCCAGACCGCTCAGGAACAATCCCACGCCGGAGCCGTCGTGCCCTTCCTTCATGACGTTCAGGGCATCGATGGCGCGCATGGGTGACACAGGGTCACGGCTTGTGAGCGCAAACAAACGGCACATGGTCTCGATTCACTCCGCTGTTAAAGGTCCCTCGCCCGCGCCGCTTGCAATCGGCAGGACGTAAGTGCGGCACCGGAAAAAATCCAATGATCCCAAAAAATCCGCATCTCGATGGAGCGCATCCGGCAAGGGCAAAAAAGCCTGCGGACCAATCGTCGAATCGGTCGCGGCAGGCTCTTCGGCTCTAACTTTTCACAATTATGCAACTTCCAAGGAGCTATTTACCGTTGAATTGTATTCAGTGTCGATACAAATCCCGGAAGTTAACCATAAGTCAAAACCGCAAGACCTGCAACCGCAACGCATTCATGGTGTTTTACAATTTTGTAATACAGCAAAAGAAACCCCCAAAAACCGACCCATAGCATCCACAAATGACAGGAGAATTTAATTCTCGTCACAAGAAAAGGCCGTCCAAAAAACGGCTACGAAATGGTGGATTAGAAGACTCAGGAGGCGAAAATATCGTTCTTGAGCGCCATTCTCGACGCAGCGGAAAGAAAATCGGCTGGCGAAACTCCATATTCCCGGCAATATTTCTCAATTCTGCCCAAAAGATGAACGTGCATGACCATTTCAAACTCTTCGAAGTCGCTGCCATCCCCTTCAACCGAGATATTGATCGCCTTTTTGCCCTGGTTATCGGGTTGAGCAAGCAAAACCTTCTTATTCGTGGACTCGGGAAGGACTTCGCCGCCCTCAAGCCGCTCTTCAACGAACATCGCCAGAGCTTCGTGGGCATTATCCACGGCTTCGTCCAAATCCTCACCAAAGCTGGTGCATTCCGGGAAATCAGGGAATGTCGCGGAAAAGCCGTGTTTTTCCTCTTCGAACAACGCTACATACTGCATCCGCCGCCTCCTTGGGTGCAAAACAGGTGTAAATTATTGGGAATCGCCGGGCAGGGTCGCGAGGACGCGCTTGCTCAGGGGCATGTAAACCACGGCCCCTTCCTGGAGATGACCGGCCAGATGCTCGGCCTCCTCGCCCGTGCCGCAGAAAAGATCCATGCGCGTGCCCTGGATGGCCCCGCCCGTGTCCTGCGCAAGGACAAGGGAAAAGAAAGGCTCAGACCCGCCGGTTTCGTAGTCCATGAGCGCCGTCTGGAGAGCAACCACGCTCCCGAGCGGGATCATGCTCCGGTCGACGGCCACGCTGACCCGCGGGGTCAGGATGGCGTTGATGGAACCGAACGGCCCCTCGTCGGCCAGCCTGAAAAAGACGTAGCTCGGGTTCCGAAACAGAATATCCCTGGCTACATCCGGGTTTTCGTTCAGGAACTTGCGGATGCGCTGCATACTCATCTCCTCCTTGGGGACAAACCCCTTGTCGATGAGCACGCGGCCTATGGAAACGTATTGGCGGCCGTTTTTGCCGCCGTACAGGATATGCTTGTATGTGCCGTCGGGCAGGTCAAGCCTGCCGGACCCCTGAATCTGCAGAAAGAACACGTCCACCGGGTCCGCGGCCCAGGCGATCTCGTCGCCTCCTCCTTCCAGCGCGCCCAATCCGTCGATGGCGGAACGGTCGTAATACGGCTCGATACGGTCGCCGTCCACGCGGTAGATGAGTTTCTGCCCCGCCCAACGCGGGTGGAACTGGCCCAGATCGGCCACCTTGAGGTCGCCGGGAACACCGTACAACGGGTATTTGTAATCCTTGTCCTGGGTGAGGGAAGCTTTGAGCCAAGGCTCGTAATAGCCTGTCAGGAGCGTCCCGGGCTCAAGCTTGAACCAGGAAAACCGCTCAGCCAGCAGGTTCGGCGCGTGGTCGAGTTGATCGAGCATGGAAGCGAGTTCGCTCACCGAGTCGTACAACTGCCCCCAGGTCAGGACCAAACCGGGCCGCCTGACGCAGACCGCGTCCCGCGAACGGGTGCGGATGTAGCGCAAATTCGCCTCAATCCCAGGCCGTAGGGCCGTCCAGGAGCCGAGATTCTGCGCCTTGACCGAAAGTTGGGCCACCAGGCCGCGGGCCTCTCGCTCGCTCAGCGGCGCATAGGCCGGGGTCTCGGATACGGCGGCGGGAGGCGGAGGCGTTTCCTTGGCGCAACCGGCAGCCAAGAGCGTAAACACGAGAATGAAATGAACGAATAACTTTCGGGAAATCATTGGGCAGCCTCTTCGTGGTCATCCAGGTCGTCGGCGTATTCCTCCAAGTATATCTGCAACATGACCATGACAAAGCTCAGGATCAGCGGGCCGTAGAAGATGCCCAGCATACCGAAGGAGTAAATGCCGCCGAGAATGGCGATGAAGATGTAGAAGGTCGAAACGCGCGACGCCTCGCGCATGAAAATCGGACGCAGGATGGTGTCGATGCTGACCACGAAAAGTCCGCACCACAGGGACAGGAATATGGCCATTTTCCACTGCCCGGAAAGGAACAGATAGATCACGGCGGGCACCCAGACCAGGCCGGTGCCAAGCACTGGGATGAGTGAGGACAGGGCCATCATGCCGCCCCAGAAGAAGGCGGGAATGCCGGCCACGGCCAGCCCGAAGCCGCCGGCGATGCCTTGAAGGACCGCCACCAGCAGACACCCCATGAGAACGCCCCGCGCTACCCGCTTCAGGCTGTCGATGATATAGTCCTCCTGCTTGGGCCGCAGAGGCGAAAGCCGCTTGATGTAGGCGACCATTTTGGTGCCGTCGCGCATGAAATAAAACAGGATGAAGACCATGAGCAGGAAATGCAGAACGAGCTTCGCCCCGTCCCTGGCCAGCGATGTGCCGAAGGACAGCATGGATTGGGCGAACTCACGGGAATACTGAAGAATCCCCGCCTGAATCTGGACCTCGTCGATACGCAGGAACGGCAACTGCTCATGGAGCAAGGCCACGTATTTGTCGAGCATCTCAAGGCTGAGAAAGGTCTTGTAGGTTCCCTGGGCGATCCAGGCGTTCAGGGCGACGAGGGATTCCACGCCTTGGCTGATGAGGGCCATGAACAGAAAGGCCATGGGCAACAGCAGGGCGAAGATGATGATCGCTACGGTCAGGGCCGAGGCCACGGTCCGGCGGCCGTTGCACAGCTTCAGGACCCAGTTGAAAACCGGAGTGAACAGGACGGCCAACACCGTGGAGAATATCATTGTGTGCATGAACGGCTGCACCAGCGAAAACCCCAGGTACAGGGAAAACAGCAGGAGAATGATCATGAACACCTTATAGATGCCGCCATTGATCAGGGGAGTCGGTCCTTTGATTTCGCTCATACTCGCTTGGGCTCCATGGGAGGGAACAGCAATACAGGATATATTCCGTCTGCCAAGAAGGATTGTATGATTGCGGCGACGGTGTCAACGTCAACCGCCCGGCGCACGCGTCCGTCGGGACGGCCGGACGCCTTTTCCATCCCGCCGCGCCATGGCGGAAGGTTCGGACTCGCCGCCGAAAATTCGGCGTGACGCCCGATCCCGTCCGGCCGCAGCCCCTTATGACGGGAATCGCGCAAGCGGACACGCGTTCTCTTCCCCGGACGGCCGGGAGCTTCTCCGTGACTTCCTGAATATGGATTATGCGCCCGGGGGAAAACACCGATACAATTAATCGCGCATTTTCTTTTTCCAGCCCCTTCCCGAATGACCTCCGCCCTCCCACGGCATGGAACCGAAGCATCCTGACTCATATTCTGGGAATTAACAAAAATGCCGCAAAACATTCTGTTTGCATGATGCCGGACAAACTGCGGGAATGGAAAGCTCCCTTGAATTTTCCAACCATAGAGGCTATGGATGACTGTCGATCTGTGAACAAAATCGTTCAATGCAAAAACGACACAGACGAACCCGAGCCCTGGAACCGTGTACCCGGACGGAACCAGAGCGGCGGATATCAACCAACTTATGTTTCATTGGAGGAAAGGATGAAACGCATCATTACCATCGTGGCCGTACTGTCCGTGCTGCTTTGCGCCGCAATGTCCGCACAGGCTGCCGACATCGAACTCGCCAAAAAATCCACCCTGGAGCAGATCGTCCAGCGCGGCACCCTGCGCGTCGGCCTCGAAGCAGGCTACATGCCCTTCGAGATGACCGACAAGAAGGGCAACATCGTCGGCTTCGACGTCGACATGGTCAGGGAAATGGCCAAGGCCATGGGCGTCAAGCTCGAACTCATCAACACCGCCTGGGACGGCATCATCCCCGGCCTGCTCTCCGGCAAGTACGACCTCATCGCCTCCGGCATGACCATCAACCAGGAGCGCAACCTCAAGGTCAACTTCGCCACGCCGTACATCGTCGTCGGCCAGACCGCGCTGGTATCCGCGAAATCCGCCGACAAGATCAAATCCTGGAAGGACCTGAACCAGAAGGACGTCGTCATCACCTCCAAGCTCGGCACCACCGGTGAACAGGCCGCCAAACGCCTCTTTCCCAAGGCCACCTACAAGTCTTTTGAAATGGAAGACCAGGCCATGCTGGAGACCATGAACGGCAAAGCCGACGCCACCGTCTACGACCTGCCCATGACTTCCATCTTCTACACCCAGCACGGCAAGGAAGCCGGCATGAAGTTCCTGGACGAGCCCTTCACCTACGAGCCGCTCGGATGGGCCATCAACAAGGGCGACCCGGATTTCCTGAACTGGCTGAACAACTTCATCGTCCAGATCAAGAACGACGGCCGTTACGAGCGGATCTACAACAAGTGGTTCGGCTCCAACGAATGGTACAACGACGTCCAGTAACAACCGAATGATTCCCGGGGGCCGCTCCAAGCGGCCCCCGGTTTTTTTCGCGCATCCATCCCATCGAGCACGCAATGAATGATACCAAGACGGTCGAACCCAAAAAGGAATTCGACAGAGACTTGTTTTGGAAGGCGGCATACGCGGTCACCGTAGTCTGTGTATGCCTGGGCTTCTACTGGGCCACCACCCAGACCGACTACATCTGGCGCTGGAACCGTATTCCCAAATATTTCTACTACATCGACAATGTGAATGTGACCGCCGAGATTGAAGGCGAGGTCACATCCATCACCAAAAAGGACGACGACTCCGTGGTCATCGTCTCCGACGGAACAGACTCCGAATACTACACGATCCCCGGTTCCGACCTCCAGGTCGACGTTGGCCAGACCGTGTACATGGGCGACACCATCGGCACCTACTCCGAAGGCAGGATGGGCCTGCTGGTGGAAGGCACGATCATCACCATCGAGGTCAGCATCGTGTCGATCTTCTTCGGCATTCTCATAGGCCTGTTCACAGGGTTGTCGAGGATATCGACCAACCCGTTCCTGAAGATGTCGGCCATCACCTACATCGAGATCATCCGAGGCACTCCCCTGCTCGTCCAGATCATGATCTGGTACTTCGTGCTCGGCACGATCATCAACAACCTGCTGGTCAAGGCGGGGCTGTTCCAGATTCCGGAACTGTGGTTCGGCATCGCTTCCCTGGCCATCTTTGCGGGGGCGTACGTGGCCGAAATCGTCCGCGCCGGCATCCAGTCCATCCACAAAGGGCAGATGGAAGCGGCCCGGTCCCTGGGCATGACCAAGACCCTGGCCATGCGCAAGATCATCCTTCCGCAGGCGTTCAAGCGCATCCTGCCGCCTCTGGCGGGCCAGTTCATCAGCCTTATCAAAGACTCCTCGCTGCTCGGCGTCATCGCCATCCGCGAGCTGACCAAAGCCACCCGCGAAGCGGTCACCACCAGCCTGATGCCCTACGAACTCTGGTTCGTATGCGGCGTGCTCTACCTGGTCATAACCTTCACCCTGTCCATGTTCGTCCAATACCTCGAAAGGCGAACCGCGGAGGCCTAGTCATGATCGACGTAAAAAACGTACACAAGACCTTCTTCGTCCCGCACGAGGTCCAGGCCCTGCACGACGTGTCCTATCACATCAATCCCGGAGAGGTGGTGGTCGTCATCGGACCGTCCGGCTCCGGCAAGTCCACCTTCCTGCGCTGCCTGAACCGCCTGGAAAAGGCCGATTCCGGCCACATCATGATCGACGGCGTGGACATTCTCGACTGCAAGACCAACATCAACAAAGTCCGCATGGAAGTGGGCATGGTCTTCCAGTCCTTCAACCTTTTCCCGCACCTGACCGTGCTGGAAAATGTCACCGTGGGCCAAACTTCCGTGCGCAAACGCGGCAAGAGGGAATCCGCGGAAAAGGCCATGACCCTGCTCAACAAGGTCGGCATCCACGCCAAGGCGAACAACTACCCGGCCCAGCTCTCCGGCGGCCAGATGCAGCGCGTGGCCATAGCCCGGGCGCTGGCCATGGACCCCAAGGTCATGCTCTTCGACGAGCCCACCTCGGCGCTGGACCCCGAAATGGTCGGCGAAGTCCTGGACGTTATGAAGGCCTTGGCGAAGGAAGGCATGACCATGGTCGTGGTCACTCACGAAATGGGCTTCGCCCGCGAAGTGGCCGACCAGGTGGTGTTCATGGACGAAGGCAAGATCGTCGAAGTGGGCACCCCCGAGCACTTCTTCACCGATCCGCAGCACGAACGGACCAAGCTCTTCCTGAGCCAGATACTGTAACCCCTTCCGCCCGGCGGCAGAGGCTCCACAAAAGCATCTCCGCCAACGAGGCCCATTGAGCGGTCTCCCTGAGCACGGGAAAACAGCTTACATCGCACTGCAAAACAAGGCCGGAGGGAGAAACTCCCTCCGGCCTTGTTCACATCTCACCTCCACAATACGGCCCCTCGCCCGGATACGGCAACACCGACGATTCCGGAGTTTTTCCCATTAACGAAGGGAGGCAATTGCGAACGCGCGAGGACTGACGCCGAATGCGCTGAAGAAGTTGTGGAAAAGACGAGATAAAAAACAGCGGCCGAGAGTATCCTTTATTCTCCGCCTTCCTGGCGCTTCAGGCAGTCCTCCAGGAAATCGGAGAATTCGGAGAGCACTTGCGCGGGCGCATACTCCTTGAGACATTCAAACGTCCCGAGCTTGCAGACATTCCGGTTGCACCCGTAGCACCCCTCCCGCCGGATGAGACTCAAATGGTCATCGCCGGGGAATCGCCAAGCGTTAGTGGTCGCGCCTTGAATGGTCACGCTCGGCGTGTTGACGGCCACCGCGAAATGACGGGGCGAAGAGCAGTTGCCCAGATGCAGCACGGCTTTCTCCATCACCGCCGCCATCTGCCGCAGGCTCAGCATCGTCTCGGAAAGCACGACATTGTCGCCGCTCTCCGAATGAATGCGCTCCGCCAGTTCCTTCTCGCCGGGACCGTAAAGAAGAAAGACCTTCAACTTCGGGTATCGCTCCTCAAGCAGCTTGAACAGGCCCGCATAATGTTCCGCAGGCCACCGCCTGGTCTCGCGCCGATGGCTTGGCCCGACAGTGATGTACGGCACCCCGGACAGCCCTTCACTTTCGAGGAAAAGGGACGCCTCGGCTCGTTCTTCGCCGGTGAGGAAAATTTCCGGTTTTTCCTTGTCCCACGTGATCCCGAGGGGAGCGAGAACACTCGCCTTGGCCTTGGCGGCATAACCGGGCATCATGTCCGACCAGTGCGTATAGAGAGGTTTGTTGTACCACGGAGGGGTAAACGTCAATTTTACGGGAGCATGGGAAAACAGAATCACCCACTTGCATCGGGGAAGCTGTTGAAAATCCACTATCAGGTCATACCCGGCTCCGCCGACTTTCGCATAATAGCGCAGGGCCGTGAGAGGATTCTTCAAGGCCCTTTTATCAATAGGCCAAATCCGGTCCAGGTGAGGGTTGTTTTCCAACACCGGCGCGCACTTTTTTTCGGTCAGCATATCTATCTTCGCTTCCGGATACTTTTCCTTGAGCAGCCGGATTGCGGGAGTAGACAGCAGCACGTCTCCGATCTGCCTCAATTGACAGACAAGTATACGCTGCGGATCAATAGTGATGATATCTTCTTTCGTCATATAGCCCATAAGCAACAAACAAACTTCCCAAGCTATCAGGCGGAGGGATTCCGGGCTGATTGCGAAAATGCGTTATTGATCGGCACTCGTCACACGAATTTTCCAAACCGGAAAGTCCGTCCGAAAGTGTTCCCGAAAAGCGTCCGGCAGGGCGGAAAGGTCGCCCTCACGCCGCGCGGCGCACAATATCCACAATTTTTTCCTTGCTTACAACCACAAATTTCGGACGCAGTCGCATCCCGCGTAGCCGGGAGCAGGCTCAAAAAAAACGGTTCCGATTTCGATTCAGGAAGCGGCGGCGATGTCGAGGAACCATACAACGCATGTTTTTTCCCCGCCTCCCCTTTTCAAACTGTTCGACTATATTGACGAAACCGAAGAGCCCAAGGAATACATACCGACTCGTGGAGTTCGACTATGCCCTATAAAGAGCTCTCGGTTGAAACGGAATGGTCGGCGAAGAGGAGCGGCCCGAATGTCCTTCAATTATTTTGGAAGCGAGACCGGCATGGGTGCCGTCTCCACGGTCAGTTCCAAATCGCGGATCACTTGGTGGGCGGACGAAGAAGCATTACATATGAAGAAGAACGCGAGTCGAGGAAAGTGCAAAAATTGCCGATCTAATCCTTGGGGTCATCCTTGCGGTCATTCTTGCGGTCATCCTGGCGATTTTTGAAGGTAATGGACGCGAGGCAACCGGCAAGCCCGCCGAGAACCACGGCCTTGCCCGGGGCCATCATTCCCGTGAAGCTGAAGAGATAGCCGATGGCCGCCCCCGCAATGATGCCCTTGGCGAGGACATCGATCCACTGCATGAATTCTTTTCCGCCATCATCCATGGGGACTCTCCGCGACTGTTGCAAGGTTAGTGGTTGCCGGACGAGGCCAATGTCTTTATCATCCGCGTCCAAGCATCGGCATCTGACCATAAAAAAAACCGGAAGACAAGGAATACCGGGTCGTTCCACCCGAAGACGGGAAAAGCTTTTTTTGAGGCTTCTTGCTTGACATTGATTCTCAACATCACTATCACGAGGTTGTCCGGCATTGATGTCGGATGAAACTTTGAGGGAATCGTCATGCTCGACACCATAGTCGTCATTGCAATCGTTGCGGTTGCGGCCTTTTTCGTGGGGCGCAGGCTGCTGAGGACATTCACGGCCAAGCAACCTTCCTGCGGATGCAGCGGTTGCGGCCAGTCCGGCTCCTGCTCCGGCGGGAAGGACGGCCCGGGCGGCAACTGCGGTTGCGGCCAGCACTAATTTTTTTTGACCAACCATTGATAACAGTTCTCAACCAAACCGCTTTTCGAGGAAATACTGAAATGGCTCAAGACATGTGTTTACGCAAAGCCAAGGTCAACCAGAAACTCAAGATCAGGACAGTAACCGCAGACGGCGAGCTCGGCCGCCGCATTCGCGACATGGGGCTCATCCCCGGCACCGAGGTCACGGTCATCGGCAAGGCGCCCCTTCGCGATCCCGTCGCCCTGCGGCTCCGCGACTTCACCCTGACCTTGCGCAACAGCGAGGCCGACCACATCACCGTCACCCCCCTGGAGGACTAGCGCATGGGTAAATACACCATAGGCATCGCGGGCAACCCGAACTGCGGCAAAACCACCATGTTCAACGCCTTGACCGGGGCACGGCAACACGTGGCCAACTGGCCCGGCGTAACCGTCGAAAAGAAGGTCGGCCACATCCACATGGGGGAAGACTCCGTCGAACTCGTGGACCTGCCCGGCACCTATTCCCTAACCGCCTATACCCAGGAAGAGCTGGTCGCGCGCAACTTTCTCGTGGATGACCGGCCGCAGGCGGTCATCGACATCATGAACGCCGACGCGCTTGAGCGGAACCTCTACCTTGCCGTGCAGATCATGGAGCTCGGCGTGCCGCTGGTCCTTGGCCTCAACATGATGGACGAAGTGCGCAAGTCCGGCAAACGGATCGACAGCGCCCGCCTCCAAGCGCTTTCCGGTTGCGCCGTCATCGAAACCGTGGCCCGGTCCGGCCATGGTGCCAAGGAGCTGTTGGCCTCCACCCTCGAAGTGGCCAAAGAACAGACCGGTGAATGGAAACCCCTGAATATCTCCTACGGGCCGGACCTCGACCCGGTCCTCGGCCAGATGGAAAAAATCATCCAAGAGGCGCAGTTCTTGACCGACAAGGCACCCGCCCGCTGGACCGGAATCAAGTACCTGGAGCGCGACGAGGACGTCATCGTCAAGGGCCGAATGGCCAACACCGCGATCTCCGAAAAGCTTGAAGCCATGGCCGCCGAGGTTGCCGACCATACACGGAAGACCCTCAACATGCGGCCTGACGCGCTCATCGCCGACTACCGATACGGGTTCATCGCCTCCATGATAAAGAACGTGGTCACCTACCCCGCCTCCAACGCGGACCGCATCAGCCGGTCCGACAAGATGGACAAGGTCCTGACCCACAGATTCCTCGGCCCCCTGATTATGCTCGGCATCGTCTACCTCATCTACCAGGTGACTTTCGCCGTGGGCGAAATCCCAATGGGCTGGCTTGAAGCCCTCTTCGGCTGGATCGGCGACACCGCCACCAACCTCCTGCCCGAGGGGTATCTCCAGTCCCTGATCGTCTCCGGCATCATCGACGGCGTGGGCGGCGTCATGGGCTTCGTGCCGCTCATCATGTTCATGTTCCTGATGATCTCCGCGCTTGAAGACTCCGGATACATCGCCCGCATGGCCTACATGCTCGACCGCGTCTTCAAGATTTTCGGACTGCACGGCACCTCGGTGCTCCCCTTCATCGTCTCCGGCGGCATCGCCGGCGGCTGCGCCGTGCCCGGCGTAATGGCCAGCCGCACCCTGCGCTCGCCCAAGGAGAAACTGGCCACCCTGTTCGTGGCCCCGTACATGACCTGCGGCGCCAAGGTGCCCGTTTTCCTCATGCTGGCCGCCGCGTTCTTCCCCGAAGATTCGGCCACGGTCATGCTGATAATCACCCTGTCCGCCTGGGGCATGGCCCTGCTCGTGGCCCGGCTGCTGCGTTCCACCGTCATTCGGGGCGCATCCACCCCGTTCGTCATGGAGCTGCCGCCCTATCGTATGCCCACACTTCAGGGCGTGCTCATCCACACCTGGGAACGCACCTGGGAATACATGAAGAAGGCCGGTACCGTCATTCTCGGCATCTCCATCCTCATCTGGGCCATGATGACCTTCCCCGAGCTGCCCGCCGACCGCGTGGCTCATTATGAAGCGCAACGCGCCGCCGCCCAGACCGAAGAGCAGGTCGCAGAGATCGACAACACCCAGGCCGAGGAAGCCGTCCGCCACACCCTGGCCGGGCGCATCGGCACCGCGCTCGAACCCATCTCGGAACTGGCAGGCTTCAACTGGCGCGTGAACATCGCCCTGACCGGCGGCTTCGCGGCCAAGGAAGTCATCGTTTCCACCCTGGGCACCGCCTACTCCCTCGGCGAAGTGGACGCGGAGGAATCCCAACCGCTGTCCGAACGGCTGGTGGCCGATCCGGCCTTCTCCCCGGCCACGGCGATAGCCCTCATCATCTTCACCATGCTCTACGCGCCCTGCTTCGTGACAGTGGTCACCATGGCGCGCGAATCGAGCTGGCGCTGGGCCGCCTTCAGCGTGGTAGGCTCCACCGGCCTGGCCTACGTCATGGCCGTCATCGGATACAACGTCTCCAAGGCGTTCCTGTAACGCCAGGGAAATACGCTCACTCAAAGGGGGCCCTTCGGGGCTCCCTTTTTTTGCATCCGGCAATCCTTGCTACACAAAGCTCGGGAGGCTCCACGGATACGAATCGCAGCCTCTTGGACATCAAGCCACCGTCACATGCGGAGTGCGCGTCTCTTGCTTTTTGCAGCAATCCAATTTATGCGATGCACCATATAATTTCGAATTATTCCGTGCGCCGCAACGTAAACAGGACAATCCTCACACATGCCCAAAGTCACATTTGCCATTCCGTGTTACAATATGGAGTCTTTCCTCCCCGTTGCCCTGGAATCCTGCCTTGCCCAGTCCGAACGGGACATTGAAATCCTGGTGGTCGACGACGGTTCCACGGATCGCTCCGGCGAAATAGCGGATCGCTACTCGACTTTCGACCCCCGGATACGCGTCATCCACCAACCCAACAAGGGACTCGGCTCCGCCCGCATGGTGGGACAAACAAACGCCACCGGCGAATACGTCACCTGGCTCGACGCCGACGACTTCCTCGACATTCATGCCGCCCGCGACATGCATGGGACGGCAATCAGGGACGGCGTGGACGCCGTTTGCGGCAATGCCGTGGTGTTCTCCCACAAGACGTTCAATAGCCGCCAATACTTTTACAAGCCTGGTGCCTCGCATTTAACATTCGCCACCTCTCCGAAGTACTGGAAAAGCAAGGTCGTCTGGCGATGGATTTACAAGCTGGAGACCTTGAACGCTCTGGGCGTCCAGCATACCCACTTCAAAATGGGGCAGGACGTCTGTTTCAACTTCGAGGTGCTCCCGAGAATCAAATCTTTCTCCCAATGCCCCAATTTCTTTTATTATTTCAGACAAGAGCACAAACCATGCTCCACCAGCTTGGAAGTGCTCATGGAACACGAGTTGGGCCACTTCACCTATTGCAAGAAAATCTTATTCGAACAGGGACTCTACAAGCCTTTGGTCAAATACCTGCAGGAAAACTTCTTCCGGGACACCCGCAAAGCGGCCATAGCCATCGGGACCGAACAAGGACACTGGCGCGACCGCTGGCTTGAACTCGGACTCGAAGTCTTCGACAAGCTGGACCCGTCCTGGTTTTCCGACGAATACCTGCGGCCCGAGGTCAAATGCGACAATCATTTCGTTCCCCTGGCGCAGGCCCTGTGCGGCAAGGACAAACAAAAGGCCCTGGAAATCTTCGACTCCTACGCCTTCCCCGCCAAGCAACTGGTCGCCGCCGTGACCGGAGACAAAAGCAACGCCTTCCACTCCTGGCGGCGCAAAATCAAAGCCCAATTCAAACCGCTTTCCCTCAAGGCCCGATTCAAGCTCCGCGCCCTGGAGAAAGCCGCGGCGCAACGTTTGGCATAATTTCCACAAGGCGACTCGACAATTTCTTCTCCTCCGGCCGAATCCAGAACGGAGAGGGAAAACGACGGATGGCCTAGAGGCAACCCCATAGACAGGCCTTTTCTTTCCGGGGCGGAGGCTCTATTGTCCGCACGGCAAAAGGAACCCGATAATGAAGAAGATGATCTCCATATTAAAAACCATCTTCCGTGAGACGACCGACGCCTGCCTGCAGTTGTTCAAGGTCATGATCCCGATACTCATCCTGGTCAAGATTCTCCAGGAACTCGATCTCATCAAGTATCTCGCCTGGCCGCTTGAGCCCCTCATGGGAATCCTCGGGCTGCCCGCCGAGATGGGACTTGTCTGGGCCACAACCCTCATCAACAACATTTACACCGGCATGATCGTCCTGGCGTCCTTCACCGGCGAAGCCCCGCTGACCTCGGCCCAGGCCACGGTCCTCGGCGTGCTGATGCTCGTGGCGCACGGCTTGCCCGTGGAGACCGCCATCGCCGACCGCTCCGGCGCGCGCTTCCTTTTCCAATGCTGCGTGCGCATGGCCGGGGCGTTCGTCCTAGCCTGGCTGCTTCACCTGATCTACTCGGCCACGGGTACGTTGAACACCCCGGCGGTCATGCTCTTCCAGTCCGACCCGACCGCGGGAACGGGCTCTCTCATGGCTTGGGCGATCGGTCAGGCCAAGAATCTGCTGTCCATCTTCTGCATCATCTTCGCTCTCATCTCCATCATGCGGGTGCTCCGCGCCATCGGCGCAATCGACCTCATGAACCGCATCCTCCGGCCCGTGCTCAACCTCATCGGCATCGGCCCCAAGGCCTCGGCCATCACCGTCATCGGCCTGACCATGGGGCTCTCCTACGGAGGCGGACTCATCATCAATGAAGCGCGCAACGGCGTCCTGAGCAAAGAAGACGTTTTCTATTCCCTGACTTTCATGGGCTTGTGCCATTCGCTCATCGAAGATACCCTGCTCATTGCGCTCATAGGCGGACACATGAGCGGAGCGTTCTGGGGACGTTTGATCTTCGCCGTGCTGGCCATGGCCCTCATCGTCCAAGTCGTCCGCCGCGTACCGGAACGGGCCCGCACCGCCTTTCTGTGGGCTGAAAAATAACCCCGACAAGGAGAACTCCATGTCCGATATCCAACTGATCCATACGGATAAGGCCCCGGCCGCCGTGGGCCCCTACTCCCAGGCAACCGCCGTCAACGGCATGATCCACGTGTCCGGCCAGCTCGGCATCATCCCTTCCGAAGGCAAACTGGCCGAAGGGTTCAAGGCCCAGACCCGCCAGGCGCTGGAAAACCTGAAGGCCATCCTGGAAGAGACCGGTTCCTCCCTGGACAAGGTCCTTGCCGTGGACGTGTTCATCATGGACATGGGCCGTTTCGCCGACCTCAACGCCATCTACGCCGAATTTTTCACCGGCCACAAGCCCGCCCGCGCCGCCATCCAGGTGGCGGGCCTGCCCCTGGGAGGCCTGGTCGAATTCAAATGCGTGGCCGTCATCGACTAACGCGATCCGGCACGTTGCGAAAACTCTACTTGACAGGCTCTTCGCAAAATGGATACCTGAAAATCATGCACAACATCACCGCCCGTTTCTTTTTCTTTTTTAGCTTTATCAGGAACGCCTGCGGTCTTGGTGTGCGCTAGTCTTTATTCAATAGGGATCTAAACCAAGAGGCCGCGGGCATAGTCCGCGGCCTCTTTTTTTGGGCCGCGCCGCAGCCGAAAGCAACAAGGAGAAACGCCATGCATCTCGGAAAAGCCATTCGGATGGAACGCATCATGAACCGCAACGACGGCCGGACCATCGTGGTCCCCCTGGACCACGGCGTGACCGTCGGCCCCATCTACGGCATCGTGGACCTGCGCGAGACCGTCAACCAGGTGGCCGACGGCGGCGCCAACGCCGTGCTCATGCACAAGGGGATTCCCCGCTGTTCCCACCGCGCGGGCGGCAAGGACATCGGCCTCATCATCCACCTTTCCGCCTCCACCTCCCTCTCGCCGCACCCCAACGCGAAGACCCTGGTCGGCTCCGTCACCGACGCGCTGAAACTCGGCGCGGACGCCGTGTCCGTGCACGTCAACCTCGGCGATGAGACCGAACCCAGAATGCTCTCGGACCTCGGCGAACTCTGTTCCGAAGCCTCGGAATGGGGGATGCCCGTCCTGGCCATGATGTATGCCCGCGGCCCCAAGGTCGAAAACGAGTACGATCCCAAGGTGGTCGCCCACTGCGCCCGGGTGGGCGTTGAACTCGGCGCGGACATCGTCAAGGTCAACTACACCGGCGATCCCGAATCCTTCGCCCGCGTGGTGGAAGGATGCTGCGTGCCCGTGGTCATCGCGGGCGGCCCCAAACTCGAAAGCGAACGCGACCTCGTTCAGATGGTCTATGATTCCATTCAGGCAGGCGGCAGCGGCCTGTCCGTGGGCCGGAACATCTTCCAGCACCCGACCCCGGCCAAAATCGTGGCCGCCCTCAACAAGGTCGTCCACGAAGGCTGGGATGTCGACGCCGCCATGGAGCTGCTGTAGGCTAAACCGCCGAAGCCGGAAAAGGGGAATGAAGAAACCGTTGAATCGGGGACTTCATTCCCTTTTTTCATAACTTTCCTGTAGCCGCGCCTTCAAGCGGCAGTGTATGGAACGCTCGGTCGTTTTATTTGAAGCGGGTTGGATAAAAACGGATGGCGGGAAGAAAAGTCGATCGGGCGCGGCCTACGCGAAACATGCCTGAAAAGAGGAAAGACGAAGGACGCCTCCGCACGATTCCGGCCTGCCGGGGCATGGCCGGACGGGAATCAGCCGTCGAATTCCACCTGGACGGTGTCGAGATACCGGGCCAGGCTGTCCACATGTCTTTCGAGAGCGTCCGAATCCTGTTCGAGAGCGGCCAGTTCGATGTCATGGCCTATCCTCCCCATTCCCTTGAACCCGTAGCCGCTGCCGGTTCCGCGGGCGGTATGCCCCAGGCGGACCAGGGTATTGTAATCCCGGCCTTGCAGCGCGTCGCGCATCTGCACCACCTCCTGACGGCAGACAACGAAAAAACGATCCAGCAATTCTTCCAGGTCGGACGGAATCCGCTCGACCTCCGGGTATTCGGGCATGACATGATCCTCGGTGCAAAACGGTGCACCCGGTTGAATATGTGCCGATAAAAACGTAGGATTCGGCGAACACTAAGGACAGCCATGACGCTGTCAAACAAAACATTCAACACAAAGATATGACACGAACCCTTCTCTTTCTGGCCCTGCTCGCCCTGACCGCCCTGACCGCCCTGACTGCCTCCTGCTCGCGGTATGACGCCGTGCGTATCGCCCGCGCCGCGGCGACAGGCAATCCCGCCGCCGCGGCCGAAGCCCTGGCTCGGGACAAGGCCATCGGCTACGCTTCCAACCCGGCCGCCCTGGGCAACGACCTGAAGAACTTCAAGGAACTCGTGGAGACCTTCGTCAAGACCGTCGCCGGGGTCTGGGGCGAGGACGACGCGCGCATACCCGCTCCCAAACAGTACGTGAAATACACCGACAACTATCTCTCTCGGGCGAGCGTGGACTTCGACACGGGGCAAATCATGGTCGAAACCGTGGCGGACGACAATCCCCTCGGGAGCCTGCGCAACGCCATCGTCACCACCCTTCTCACTCCCGCCGATCCGCGCTCCGTGGACCTCTATTCGGCCAGCGCGGTAAAACTCGGCGAAACCCCCTTCCTGCTCGGCGAGGTCAAGGACGCGGACGGCAAGGACATCCGCTGGGAATGGCGGGCCAGGCAGTACGCGGACCATCTCGTGGACACGGCCTTGCAAACCCGCAAGGTCAAGGGGAAAACCGCCCGGTACGTCACCTTCCACATGGTCAGGGACCACCTCAATGTCCGCGCCGCCAAGTATCGGGAGCTGGTAAAAAGTACCGCCAAGCGGTTCCAGGTGAGCCGAAACCTGATCTACGCGATCATGAAAGTGGAATCCGACTTCAACCCGTTCGCGGTCAGCTCAGCCTCGGCCGTGGGACTCATGCAGGTGGTTCCGTCAACAGCGGGCAGCGACGTATACCGTTTCCTGCACGGCAAATCCGGACAGCCCTCGCGCCGGGACCTGTTCGAACCGCTCGCCAACATCACCTACGGCACGGCGTACCTCCACCTTCTCGACACGCGCTTCCTGGGCGGCGTCTCCAACCCGGTGTCCAGAGAGTATTGCGTTATCGCCGGATACAACGGCGGCGCGGGCAACGTGCTGAAGACCTTCGACGGCAACAAGACCCGAGCGGTAAAGAAGATCAATGCGCTTCCGCCCGCCGACGTGTACGGCACCCTGCGCCGGGAGCTTCCCTTCGCCGAGACGCAACGCTATCTTGGCAAGGTTCTTGAAGCCAAGAAACAGTTCGTCAATTTCTAACCGCCGCGCATCATGGACTTGCAGGAACTCATATCATCCGCCGGGGAGCAACTGGACCAGCTCATCACGCAGCTCTTCCCGGGCCTCTCCCCCGAACACCTCGCCCCGGCCGGGGCCGCACTGCTCGGCGCTCCAGCCCTCGCCCTGCTGCTCCTCGGCCTGCGGCTCCTGCTGCGTCCCGCCCGCAACTCCGAGTCCACGCGCACAGGCATCCCGCGCGTCCTGCAACACAAGGGTGTCGTCGTGGACATACTGGCGGGACCGGACGACGAATCCGTGGCCGCGCGCTGCGTGATAACCTCCGTAAAATCGAACCGCATCCGATGCGAAATCATCGAGCGGCTGGACGCCATCAAGACCAGGCTGGGCAATGATCTGGTCTGCGTCTTCGCCCCCATGAAAACGCGCAGCGGCCGAGTCAACTCCTTCACGGCGACCCTGCTGAAGCCGGATCACGGGGATCGGAAGACGGACCGCCTCATCCTGGCCGGCCCCACGGACTACGCGCTCATTCCGCGCCGCAAGCACCAGCGCAAGCGGGTGGCCGACCAGCAGTTCATCCGGGTCAAACTGTGGACCGCCTCCCCCGGCGACTCGGAACTGGCGTTCGAGGACGCGGCTCCGCAGATCGGGGTCAACACGTTCGCCCCGAACGGGCACGACCATAACGCCAACGCCGTCATCAACATTTCCGACGGCGGGCTCGGCCTGTCCGTGCTCAGCCGCCTCGTCCCCGAGAGCTGCACCGTGTCAACGCCCGTGGTCGTCAACCTGTTCATGTTCAATTTTCTGGAAAAGACGTTCCGGCCGTACTGGTACGCGGGCGAAATCCGCTCGCTCGAAAACGGCATCCCGGGATTCACCCGCATGGGCATCGAATTCACGGCCACCGCCGAGGCGGACCGGAACACCGGCCGCCTTCACTGGATCAATCTATAGCCGGGAAAAGGCTGCGGTCAGCCGAAAGACGCTTTCTGCGCGGTCGCCGCACGCAAAAAGCCCCGACCTGACGGCCGGGGCTTGGACTTTGTTCATCGGGGGAAAAATCAGCCTTTCTTGTTGAGAAACCGCTCCTTGGCGAGCCTCGACATATTCCCGGCCCCGAAGCTGTATCCGGCGATGCGGCGATTTTGCCGCTTCATGCTGGTCAAGTCGTTCTTCAGGGTCTGCCTGAGCTTCCTGGCCTCACCGGTAATTTCGTCGTGCAAAGATTTCATATCCACGAGCTTGTCGGCAAGAAGCTCCAGGTTGTCCTTGGAGAGGCCGCGAACGGCCGCATCCAGAACCTCCTCCCTGGACCGGGCGAACCTTTCGGCCTCGAACACGTCTCCGGCCACGAGGGAATCAAGTTCCCTGCGGCCGATGGCGATGGCCTCGTCAAGCATGTGCCTGCGTTCGGCCATGTCTACTTTTTCGCTTTGCGGATGTCGTCCCGCAGGGACTTGATGACCTTTTTCCATTTTTCCACCGCGGGCAGGAATTCGTATTCGAGCAGATCGGCGAGCAGAATCCAGTCCTCGTTTTCGAGCACGGTGCTCATCTCGGTAAACATGGCGTTGAATTCCTCGGCGCTCTCCAGGTAAACATGATTGTCCTTGAGGGAATACTCGTCGCGCAGGATGCCTATCATGTTCAGGAAGTTGCGCATGACGTCGATGAGATCCTGGTAGGTCTCCAGCGCAGCGGCGTCGTCCGCCTGGCGGAACAGCTCGGCCACGCGCTTGCCGCCCTCGCTCATGAGATTGACGACCTTGTAGAGTTCCAGGGTGATTTCGACGGCCATGTCCTCGGTGGCCATGGTCACGATCTCCACGGACTCGACCTCGGATATGTCGATATCCTCGGCCTGGTGGGGGTAGATCTCGGTGAACGGCTCCTTGTTGACCATGACGTCGGTCACGATGCGGTCTTCCAGATGGCCGTCCTCGACCACCTTGTTGAAGACCTGCTCCAGGTTCTCGAAATTATGTTCCCCGATATCATATTGTTTTCCATCGATGATGATCATGTTGACCTTCTCCTCCGTGAGTAGATAAAATTTGCCGATTGTACCGGTGTGACCCTAACGATTCAAGATTCATGCCGGTCATGCCATGTCATCCAGCAGCGCGGAAAGAAGCCTCAAATGGCGCTCCGCCACAGCCAGCAGGGAGTCGAGGTCGCCGCCCCGTCGCTGGCTCTCGAACATCAACAATAACGACAATACTTTCAAGTGATTGTTTGACGAAAGAATATTCTGCACCCGTTGCCATGAGGCCAGGAACTTGGTCTTGGCCTGAGGCCGTGGGTTCACCCGCAGGAGCGCGCCCTGTCTGGTGAGCAGGAAAAGCATGTCCCTGGCGCTCGTCAAAGTTTTGGACAAGTCCGACTTGAAGGCCGGACCGAGCCGAAGTCCAAGGCCGGTCCGCACGGCATCGCCGCCGTCCAGGAAGGAACGGAAATGCGCCCGCTGAAGCCCTATCCACACGGCCCTGTCCGTGGCGTCGTGGCCGGAAAGTGATTCGAGTTCCATGAACCCGTCGTAGCCGGTCCTCGTGCGCCACAGGCGCGAGCCCGGCGCGGGCTTCGGTTCGCAGCCGCGCAACAGGGATGCGGCGCAGGCATACATCGCCTCCGGGGTGACGGCCCTGCGGCACGCCTCCCCGGTGGCGCAGGCTTCGCCGAATTCGCAAGGATGGCAGTCCATGTCCGGCTCCAGACAGATATCGCCCGCCCGGTACGGGCCCGTATCCCAGGGTTGGGCCGTGGCCAGAAAGACCGCGCACAGAGGCACGTCCAGTCCGGCGGCCAGATGCATGGTCCCCGTGTCGTTGGTCAAAAGCAGCCTGCAACGGGTCAGGACGGCGGCCAGTTCGGTCAAGGAAGTTCGGCCGACGCAGTCCACAAAGGGAAAATCCGAACCTGCGGCAAAACGTTCCGCCAATCCCCTCTCGCCTTTGGTCCCGAGCAGCACCGGCGTCAGGCCGTCACGCTCAGAAAGCAGCCGGGCCGTATTAATGAAATGGTCCACAGGCCAACGGCGACGGTCTTCGCTGGCTCCCAACTGCACGGCGGCGAAGCCTCCCGGCCCCTCCCGGCCCGCAAGCAATTCGTCGGCCCGGGCAAACGCCTGCCCATCCGGCCTGGCCAGGGAGGATTCGTTCCCCTCGCGGCCGAGCCCGGCGGCCCGGCGAAAAAGGTCGCAAACGTTGAACGGGCTGGCTCCACGATTGGCCCCGGCCATTTGCAAAAATGCGGCCCAGGATGAAGTATCCGCGTTGAAGCCGAATTCGTCCACGGTGAAACCGGTGGTACGCCCGGATTCCGGCGTCAGGGCATAGGCAAGCAACCGGGAGGAAACCGACGGCGTCAGGTTGACGGTCTCGTCCGGCGGGAACCCGGCGAACACGCTCCGCCTGAACTCGGCGGCATCCCGTACGGCCAGACGCCAATCGGCGTCCAGCTCCGCGAGCAGCGCCGCGCCGGAAAGGGGAAATACCCGGTCCACGCCTTCGAGCAGGCGGGCCGCCGGAGCGAAGTTGGCCAGGCAGACCAGCCCCACGGCATGGCCCCGGCTCTTGAAACCGGCGATCACGGGCTGGGTCTGGATGAGATCACCAAAGCGGGTCAAATTGACAATCAAAACATTCACGAACCAAATCCTCGGGCATAACAGGGTGCGCCGTCGAAAAATCGCCGGACGGGAAGGACATTGCAAAAAGGGAGCCGAATCAAAGGCCGGAACCGGCCTGGACCAGTCTGACGAATTTCTCCACCGCATGGATGGCGGCCTTGAGCCGGAGCTGCTCGATCCGATCCAATGCTGTGGGATTCACATAGTTGTGGGGCGGCAATCCGTTCCGGTCGCAGTCCAGCCCGATATCGAGCCGCTTGCGCTGGAGATATTCCCAGCCGTCCAAGAGAGAACTGCCGTGATTGGCGGCGATGTGCCCGGCATCGGCCAAGGCCCGGATGCGGTCGCAGGTATTATGCGGGCGAACGCCGTGCTTGAGCGCAAGGATGCGCGCGCTGTTGGTCAGATGAGCCAGGACTGAATTTTTGATGTTCAGCCAGCCGTGCCACGGCCCTTCCCGCTCGGTGATAAACGCCCCGAACAGGGTCAGGGGCAGGCGGTAGGCCGTCAGTTCACTGACCAGCAGAGACAGCGCGATAGGCTTGGTGCGCACGTGCTCCCACAACCTCTCGCGCAGCCGCCCGACCTCCTCCTCCGCGCCGAACACCGGCTGGAAATCGAGGATCAGGCCGGACTGCCACGGTCCCTTCTCGGCGGGATTGGAAAGCCAGCCGGTCAACCTGGACAGCCATGTGTCGAAGTCGCCGCGCCACTCGGCGTTGCTGACCATGACCCCGCCGTCGCACAGGGGCAGCCCCGCGCCGTCCAGAGCCATGACAATGGATTGGGTACAGTCGTCCACCTCGCCCTCGTCCACCTTGACGGGAATGAGCAGCCCGTTGTCCTGGTCGGAGCCGAGCACCATCTCCCCGCGGCCGCCCGAGCCGAACTCCATGAAGGTGCACTGCGAAAGCCATGGAAACTCCAGGGCATGAGCTTCCAGCACGGCGGAGGCCACTTCTCGGTTGAATAGGGTCAGCCGCTTGCAGGTCTCCTCGGCGGACATCCCATGGTCGAGCCATTCCCCGACGAGATCAAGCCGGGTCCGGCCGAGGCCGGTCAGCTTGCCCTCGCGCGCCATGACGCGCAATTCGGCGAAAAGGCCGTCCGGGACGCCCGATTCGCCGTTCACGGGGATTTCTCCGTTCAAAATCATGTCCAACCTCACGCTCCGTGGCCGAAAGGCCGACCGTTGACCGGAAGAAACCGTCCGTTCGCCGCAGACACGAAAAGCCCGAATCCCGCGACCGTCCGGGTTCGACCGCTTACCTGAAAAGGTGTGCTTGTCTCTGTTTACCTACTTTAAAAGGGCATCAACGGCAAACTTTCAACCGTATCGGGGGTACAAAAATGGATCAGATCGAAAGGATCAGAAAACGGCAACTTCAGTTCGCCCTGGGCGTGGGCGTGCCCTACTTCGCCTTCGTCATCGGCATTTTCCTGCTCGTCTATCTGGCGGGGGCATGGGCGGCCGGAGTATCCATCCTCGGCTTCCCCCTGCACTATTGGCTGGTGGCCGTCGCCATCTATCCCATCACCTGGGGACTGTTCATCTGGTACGTGGGCAAGGCCAACCGGATCGAAGACGAAATAGCCGAAACCATCGAAGGAGAATAACATGGAACTCGGATACCAAATACCGGTCACAGCCCTGATCCTCATCGGGTGCATGTTGGCCTTCACGGTGGTCACCACCTTCATGTTCCGCAGCCAGAAAACCTCGGCCGACTATTACCTCGCCGGACGCAAGGTCAATTCCTTCATCAACGCCTCGGCGATCTCCTCGGACTACCTGTCCGCGGCCTCCTTCCTCGGCGTGGCGGGCGTGGCCTTCCTCTTCGGTTTCGACGGCATCATCTACGCGCTGGGCTTCTTCGTTGGCTACATCGCCCTGCTCCTCTTCCTGGCCAGCCCCCTGCGCAAATTCGGGCGGTACACCGTGCCCGACTTCGTCTCGGAGCGGTTCCACTCCAAACCGGCCCGCGTCCTCGGGGTCATCGGCGTGCTCTTCATCTCCCTCTTCTACATGGCCCCGCAGATGCTCGGCGCGGGCAAGGTCATGGGGCTCCTGCTCAACCTCGACTACGCCACATCGATCATCATCATCGCCTGCATCATCACCTTCTACGTCACCGTGGGCGGAATGAAGGCGACCACCGTCAACCAGCTTGTCCAATTCTGGATTCTGTTCGGAGCCATGTTCCTGCTGGCCTTCATCCCCTTCATGGTAAAAGGCTACACCTACGCCGACGTGGTCAGGTTCCTGCATGAATTCAAAGGCCCCGCGCCCATCACCGGCAAGGAATTCGACGGTGCGGCCTACACCAGCCCGGCCTACTGGCTGACCAGTCTCAAGGACACGCTTTCCCTGCTCCTCGCGCTCATGTTCGGCACGGCCGGGCTGCCCCACATCCTGGTGCGGTTCTACACCGCCCCCGACGGCAAGGCCGCCCGCAAGACCGTCATCTACGTGCTGTTCCTCATCGGCATGTTCTACATCATGAGCCCCTATGTGGGCCACGTCATCCGCTACATCTTCCTCAACGGCGAAGCCATGGGCGTGTCTCCGCACCTCATGCAGTGGCTGGCCGACAACGGCAAGAACCTCGCCGTGCCCGTGGCGGGCTCCTACTTCGGCGGGCAGGTCCTCCTGGGCATCGTGGTGGCCGGAGCCTTCGCCGCCATCCTGTCCACCGTGGCCGGATTGATAATCGCCTGCGCCGGGGCCATCGGCCACGACCTCGTGGTCAACGTCTTCAATCCGAACATGCCCGAACGCTCGCGCGTCATGGTCGCCCGCGTGGCCTCCGTCGGAGTGGGGCTGCTCGGCATTCCGCTCGGCTTCTGGGCCGAATCCATGCAGATCGCCATCCTCGTGGGACTGGCCTTCGCCATCGCCGCCTCCACCTTCTTCCCGGTCCTGGTCATGGGCGTCTGGTGGCCGAAAATGACCAAGAACGGAGCCTGCGCCGGACTTGTCACCGGCATCGTCGGCTCATTCTTCATGATTCTGGGCAAGGACATGCTGCCGCACTTCCTGCAATACAACAATCCCGGCGGATTCGTCATGGTCCTGACCTTCATCGCCATCTACGTGGCCTCCAAGATGGAATATGCCGCCAAGGGCGAAGCCGCGATCCCGCCGGACACCATGGAAGTCATGGCCCTGCTCCACGGCCCCGAAAAAGCTTAACGCAACCACAACCCTTCCCCTCAAAAGGGCGGGCCCGGCACCCCCGGCCCGCCCTTTTCCCTGGACATATGCGGGATATGCCGGCGGCAGACGGCGAACGAATGCAATATTCCGACCTCGGCGCGCGCTCCAGCGGCTACACGCCGTTTCGGGGGGTGAAATGAATCGCGGGTTCCGTTTTTCCTTCCGACAGCCCAAGGCATCATCACGCATTGCTTGACAGTATTGATGCCGATACCTACTTAATGGCTCACCACAAACCAAGGAGACCCACATGAGTTATGATATTCGGCTCGTCAAACTGGTCAGCGGCGAGATGGTCGTCGGCAACTTCGCCGGGAACGACATCGAAGAACCCGCCATCCTGCAGGCCATGCCCACCCAACAGGGCACCCAGATGATCCTCCTGCCTTACGGATACCCCTTCGACCAGGAAATGCAGGGCAAGATAGCTCAGGGCCACGTGCTGTTCGAATACAAGAACTGCCCTGAAGAGCTGAAAACCAAATATATCGAAGCCAAGACCAACATTTCCATGTCCAGCGGCGGACTCGACCTGTCCGGCCTGGGCGGCAAGGGCGGCGGCCTCGATCTCGGCTAGCCGACCCTCGCGAAACCTGCTATTCCGAACGGGGCTGGTTCAGAGAAGCCAACCCCGTTTTTTCCGTTCAACGACCGACCTGCGACAATGAAAGAATTATTGCCTATCCTCCCCCGCCCCTCCCGCTACATCGGCAGCGAATGGGGGGCCGTGTTCAAGGACCCGAGCAAGGTGACCGTACGGTGCGCCCTGGCCTTTCCCGACATGTACGAGGTGGGCATGTCCTACCTCGGCCAGAAAATCCTGGCCCAGGCCCTCAACGCCCGGCCGGAATTCTGGGCCGAACGGGTCTTCACGCCCGATGAGGAGGCCGGAGCCGTCCTGCGCGAGCATGGAGTTCCGCTGGCCACCCTGGAATCGGACACCCCGCTGGGGGAGATGGACGTCATCGGCTTCAGCCTGACCCACGAGCTTTGCTACACCAACATTCTGTACATGCTCGATCTGGCAGGCATCCCCTTCCGCAGCGCGGACAGGGAGGCCCCTTTCCCGCTCATCGTGGCGGGCGGAGGCGCGGCCTTCAACGCCGAGCCCATGGCCCCGTTCTTCGACGCCATGGTCATCGGCGACGGCGAGGAGGCCATGCCGCAGGTCCTTTCCACCGTGGAACGCGCCAAGAAGGAAAATCTTTCCAAGGGGGAACTGCTTTCCGCCCTGGCCGAAATTCCCGGCCTCTACATCCCGTCGTTCTTCGAGGACCAGGGACGCGACAAGCCGCTGAAGCCGTTGCGCGAGGGATACGAGACAGTGGAAAAGGCCGTGGTCGACGACCTCAACCGCGCGCCCTTCCCCACGGGCCAGGTCATTCCCTTTGGAGCCATCCACGACAGGCTGACCATGGAAATCGCCCGGGGCTGCACTCGCGGCTGCCGGTTCTGCCAGGCGGGCATGATCTACCGTCCGGTCCGAGAACGGTCCCTTGATGGCCTGAACGACATCCTGACCCACGGACTGGCCGAAACCGGGTACGAGGAAACCTCCATGCTGTCGCTGTCCACCGGCGACTTCTCCGGCCTGGATTCCCTCTTCACCCGCAGCTTCGACAAATGCGCGGCCGAACAGATCGCCATTTCCCTGCCGTCCCTGCGTGTAGGCTCCCTTTCCGCGCCGATCATGGAGCGAATCTCGTCAATCCGGCGCACGGGCGCGACCATCGCTCCCGAGGCCGGCAGCCAGCGGTTGCGCGACGTCATCAACAAGGGCGTGGACGAGGAAGGCCTCCTGGAGCACGTCCGGCTGCTCTTCGAGAACGGCTGGCAGGGCGTGAAGCTCTATTTCATGATCGGCCTGCCCACCGAGACGGACGAGGACCTGGATGCCATTCTGGACCTTTGCCTCAAGGTGCGCGACGCTGCCGGACGGCACATAAAGAGGCTCCAGGTCACGGCGGCAGTCTCACCTTTCGTGCCCAAGCCGCATACCCCGTTCCAGTGGGAGCCGCAGATTCCCCTGGACGAAATATATCGGCGCATCGCCCATCTGCGAAATATCTTCCGCCCGCACAAACGTATTTCCATCAAGTACCACGAGCCGGAAATGACTTCGCTGGAAGGCGTGTTCTCGCGCGGCGACCGGCGGCTGGCCGAGGTCGTGGAGCGGGCCTACGCAAAGGGCGCGCTCTTCTCCAGTTGGAAAGATCACCTGCGCCTCGAACCGTACCGCGAGGCCATGGACGAGGCCGGACTCGACTGGAATGAATACACCGGCCCGCGCGACCCGGAAGGCCCCCTGCCCTGGGACCACCTGTCCAGCGGGCTGACCAAACGGTTTCTGCTCAAGGAGCGCGAACGCGCCCTTGGCGGGAAGATCACCAATGACTGCCGCTACGGGGCATGTCGCAACTGCGGCGTCTGCCAGTTCGACGGACGGGTTTCCACCCTGAAAAACCAGGCGAAATACAAGGATATCCGCCCGAGGCTGGTCTTCCACAAACGGGACCAGGAAGGCGAGCAGCCGCCCTACACCGTCGAGAAGCCCGACCTGACCGGCAAAGCCGCCCACTATCGCATCTGGTACGAAAAGACCGGCCCCGCCGCATTTCTCAGCCAACTGGAGTTGCAGGCCGTATTCGAACGGGCCTTCAGACGGGCCGTGTTGCCCATGACTTTCTCGGCCGGGTTCCATCCCATGCCCAGACTCTCCTTCGGCAAGGCGCTGCCGGTGGGCGTGGAAAGCCGCTGCGAGTGGATCAACGTATTCCTGCGCGAAGACTTCACGCCGGAAGAAGTGGTCGACAGGCTCGCCCGAAACGCGCCCAGGGGAATCGTCCCGTTCAAGGCGGAGCGGCTGTCCCTGGGACGCAAGCAGTCCCAGGCCGTGGAGGAAGTCTATACGCTGCGTTTCGTCGGCGAAGACGAACGCCGCAAGGCGCAATGGCGGGCGTTCATGGCCGCCGACAATCATTTTATCGAAAAAACGACCAAGAAGGGCAAACCCAAGCAGGTGGACCTGCGGCCCATGGTTCGC
The DNA here is from genome assembly GCF_028532725.1 of Desulfovibrio sp. Fe33. Classification (NCBI taxonomy): domain Bacteria; kingdom Pseudomonadati; phylum Thermodesulfobacteriota; class Desulfovibrionia; order Desulfovibrionales; family Desulfovibrionaceae; genus Desulfovibrio; species Desulfovibrio sp. Fe33. The sequence goes on along the minus strand of NZ_JAQKGU010000004.1, from coordinate 182,154 downwards.
GAAGCGGTCGAAACCGGAGACGAGCTGACTCTGGTGCTCGACTGGCGGGAACAATACATGAGCCCGCTGGCCCTGTGCTTCGCCGTCATGGAGGACGCGGGCCCGCTGGACTTCGCCCTGATGAAGACCGAACAGCGTTTCGAATCGGAACCGGACGAAACGGCCTAATCGAACCAGGCGCCGCCGGAGCCGATGCTCACGGCGACCTGCCGGTATACGACAGCTTCGCCCCCGCCCTCGGGTGTCATCCTGATGAGCACGTCCGTCGCGCCTTCCACAAGGGCCGAAAAAAGATACCGCGCCCGCGGGCCGCTGTCGCCGTCATACTCCAGATAACGCTCCATCCGCAGCATCTCCGGGTCGAAAGCCGCCCCGGAGATGCGGTACCCCTTGGACGACGGGCTGCTCACATCCAGAGCAAACACGTCGTTCTTTTTCACGTTGACGGCCGCACCGTATTCGTCGTCCAAGACAATTGTTTCGACTGGAGAAATCCCCCCATCGACAGACGAAACTCCGGAACATGCGGCAAAAGTCAGAATAAAATACAAAGATGCTGCTAAAAATGCGATTTTTTTGAACAAGATTCGCTCCCGCAAGTATATCGACAAATTCATTACGCTATTGTTAAAGCCTGGCGAAGCGTGTATGAATACTCCGTTTACGCCCATCAAAACTACGCCGTCCCAAGGGTTGTACGCAACCCCTTGGACGGGGGCGATTTTTGTGGGTTGCGCCCGGTGTGGTGCAAGAGAGGTATGGATCGCGCCGTGCTGGCGCATTCGGATCAATTTACGGAGGAACAACCAATGAAAGTGTCGACGTTCAAAGCCGCCGGCAAATTCTCCCTGCTCGTTCTCTCGCTCCTGGTGGCCGCCCTCATGCTGGTCGGCTGCGGCGGTGAAGAGAAAAAAGAAGCAGCCGAGAAAGCCGCTCCCGCTGCCCCTGAAAAAATCACCCTCAAACTCGCCATGGATGCCGACCCGGTATCCCTTGACCCGCATGTCCAGCTTTCCGGCGGCATGCTGCAGTTCTCCCATCTGGTCTTCGACCCGCTGCTTCGCTACGACAAGGACATGAATTTCGTGCCCCGTCTGGCCGAGAGCTGGGAGCGCATCGACGATTTGACCATGCGTATGCATCTGCGCAAGGGCGTCAAGTTCCATTCCGGCAACGACTTCACCGCCAAGGATGTGGTCTTCACCGTTGAGCGCCTGAAGAAGTCCGAAGACTACAAGGGCCTCTTCGAGCCGTTCACCGGCGCCGTGGCCGTCGACGACTACACCGTGGACCTGGTCACCAAGAAGCCTTACGGCCTGGTGCTCAACATGGCCACCTACATCTTCCCCATGGACAGCAAGTTCTACTCCGGCACCGACGACAAGGGCAAGGCCAAGGACGCCATCGTCAAGACCGACTACTCCTTCGCCAACGTGAACGAGTCCGGCACCGGTCCCTTCACCGTCGTCAGCCGCGAACAGGGCGTGAAGACCGTCTTCGCCCGGTTCAAGGACTACTGGAACAAGGACACCGGCAACGTCGAGGAAATCGTCCTCGCCCCGATCAAGAATGACGCCACCCGCACCGCCGCCCTCATGTCCGGCGACGTGGACTTCGTCATGCCCGTGCCTCCGCAGGACCTGGAACGCCTCAAGACCACCGACGGTCTGCAGTTGGTCACCATGTCCGGTTCGCGCATCATCTGCATGCAGCTGAACCAGAAGCGCAACCCGGCCCTGGCAGACCCGAAGGTCCGCCTGGCCATGGCCTACGCCTATGACAACCAGGGCGTGGTCGAAAAGATCATGAACGGCTTCGCCACCGCGGCCGGCCAGATGTCCCCCAAGGGCTATGTCGGCCACCTCGAATCCCTGGCTCCCCGCTTCGACCTCGAAAAGGCCAAGGCCCTGATGGCCGAGTCCGGCTTCCCCAACGGTTTTGAAGCGACCATGATCTCCCCGAACAACCGCTACGTGAACGACGAGAAGATCGCCGAGGCCTTCGCTTCCATGATGTCCAAGATCGGCATCAAGGTTTCCCTGAAGACCATGCCCAAGGCTCAGTACTGGGATCAGTTCGACGCTCAGGTCGCCGACATCCAGCTGATCGGCTGGCACTCCGACACCGAGGACTCCGGCAACTTCTTCGAGTTCCTGTCCATGTGCCGCAACTCCGAGACCGGCTACGGCCAGTACAACTCCGGCAACTACTGCAACGCCAAGGTTGACGAGCTGACCCTGGCCGCCCAGACCGAGACCGATCCCGCCAAGCGCGCCGCCGACCTTCAGGAAGCTGAAAAGATTCAGTACGACGAAGCCGGCTACATCCCGCTGCACTGGCAGAACCTGTCCTGGGCTTCCAAGGCCAACATGAACACCGAAGACATCGTGAACGTCATGAACTTCCCGTACTTCGGCGACCTGGTCATCAAGTAGCGCCCAAGCGACTTGCATTAATCAAAAAATAACAATAAAGGGGAACCCCGGCCTCGCCTGGGTTCCCCTTTCATACAAGAGTGCGCCCGGGGCCGGGATTGTTGCGGTCCTCCCCAAACTCCGGTCACAACCCCGTGCCTGGACAACATAAAGTCAACGAGTCGACATGTTTGCATTCACTGTAAAACGAATCCTGCAAGCCGTGGTCGTCATGCTGATCATCAGCTTCATCGGATTCGCCATCAAACACAACTTCGGCGATCCGGTCCGCGATCTGGTGGGCCAGCGGGTCACGGCGGCCGAGCGTGCGGAAATCCGCGACCGCCTCGGTCTCAACGATCCTTTCCCCGTGCAATACGCAAGATTCCTGCGTGACGCCCTGCACGGCGACCTGGGTCAGAGCTATTTCTTCAAAAAGCCCGCCACGGAAGTCATCATCAAGAAGGCTCCGGCGACCTTGGAACTGGTTTTCTGTGCGGCATTCATTATCGTGGTCCTGTCCATTCCGCTCGGCATTTACGCGGCCATCCGCCCCAAAAGCCTTTTCTCGCGGTTCGTCATGGGCAGCTCCATCGTCGGTGTTTCCATGCCCGTCTTTCTCACGGCCATCCTGCTCATCTACATTTTTTCAGTGGAGCTGCACTGGCTGCCATCCTACGGACGAGGCGAAACCGTGCTCCTCTTCGGCTGGTGGGACAGCGGGTTGTTCACCGTTGACGGCATCCTGCATCTGATAATGCCTTCCATCGCCCTGTCCTCCATCATGCTCCCGCTGTTCATCCGGCTCATCCGTTCCGAGATGATGGAAGTCCTGGAAACCGAATACGTCAAGTTCGCCTGGGCCAAGGGCATCAAGCCCTGGCGCGTCTGGCTGGTGCACGCCTTCAAGAACACCCTGCTCCCGGTCATCACCGTGGGCGGCGTGCAGCTCGGCATCATGGTGGCCTTCACCATCCTCACCGAGACCGTGTTCCAATGGCAGGGAATGGGCTCCATGTTCATCGAGTCCGTGGAACGTTCCGACACCTCGCTCATGGTTGCATACCTTGTTTTCGTGGGCATCGTCTTCGTGCTTGTGAACACGTTTGTGGACATCATCTACGGCCTGGTCAATCCCACGGTCCGAGTGGCAGGGAGGCAGTAGCATGAGATCCCGCTGGCAACGTTTCAAAGACTCCTACATGCTCTACAGCTTCCTGCGCGACCCCATGGCCGTGACCTGCTTCGTCATCCTGGCCATATTGATGGTCACGGCGTTCACCGCGCCGATCATTGCGCCGCACGACCCGTACGACCCCAAAACCATCGACATCATGAACGCCCAGCTTCCGCCCGTCTGGTCCGCCGGCGGCAACGCCGACTTCCTGCTCGGCACCGATGCCCAGGGCCGCGACATGCTGTCGACCATGCTCTACGGTATGCGCGTGTCCATCATCATCGGCATCGGCGCAGTCTGTCTCCAGGCGTTCCTGGGTATCGTGGTGGGCCTGCTCTCCGGATACATCAAGCGGCTGGACAACATCCTCATGCGTGTCGCCGACGTTCAGCTCTCCTTCTCGACCTACATGGTGGCCATCTTCATCGGTGCCATCGTCCAGACCGCGTTCGGCGTGGCCGGATACGACAAAGTCGCCGTACCGCTGATCATCGTCATCATCGGTTTGGCCGAGTGGCCCCAGTACGCCCGGACCGTCCGCGCCTCGGTGCTGGCCGAGCGCAAGAAGGAATACGTCGAGGCGGCCCGGGTCATCGGCCTGTCGAAGTCCCGCATCATGTGGCGGCACATTCTGCCCAACACCCTCTCCCCGGTGCTCGTCATCTCCACCGTCCAGGTGGCCAACGCCATCATGAGCGAGGCGGCCCTCTCCTTCCTGGGACTGGGAATGCCCGTGAGCAAGCCCTCGCTGGGATCACTGATCACCGCCGGTTTCGAGTACATCTTCTCCGGCTCCTGGTGGATCACCATCTTCCCCGGCTTCCTGCTGGTCACCCTGATCCTGGTCATCAACCTCCTGGGCGACTGGGTCCGGGACTTCCTCAACCCCAAACTCTACAAGGGGTAAGGTGTGGAAAAACTCATAGACATAAAGAACCTGCGCGTGGATTTCGCCCTGCGTTCCGGCACCGTCCGGGCCGTGCGCGACGTCAGCCTGGTCATCAATAAGGGCGAACGCCTCGGCATTGTCGGCGAATCCGGCGCGGGCAAATCCGTGCTCGGCTTCTCCATCATCAACCTCATCTCCAAGCCCGGCCGCATCACCGGCGGGCAGATCCTCTTCGAGGGCATGGACCTGGTCAAAATCAACGCCGACCAGATGCGCCACGTCCGCGGCAATGAGATCTCCATGATCTTCCAGGACCCCATGATGACCCTCAATCCGGTGCTGACCATCGGCACCCAGATGAAGGAAACCATTCTGGCCCACATGGATGTATCCGAGAAGGAGGCCGAGGCAATCTGTCTGGACAAGCTGCGCAAGGTCTACATTCCCTCCCCGGAAAAACGGCTCAAGCAATACCCGCATGAGTTCTCCGGCGGTATGCGCCAGCGCATCGTCATCGCCATCTCGCTCCTGACCAACCCCAAGCTCATCATCGCCGACGAGCCCACCACGGCTCTCGACGTTACCATTCAGGCCGAAATCATGGACCTGCTTCTGGAGCTCTGCGAGAAGGAGAACATGGGGCTTATCCTCATCACCCATGATCTGGCCGTTGTCTCCGAAGTGACTCAGCGCATCGCCGTGCTCTACGCGGGCAAGGTTGTGGAGCTCGGCGCGGCAGACCAGCTCATCTCCAATCCGCAGCACCCCTACACCAAGGGTCTCATCCAGGCCTTGCCGCAGATGGCGGGCGGAGCGAGAAGGCTCAACCAGATTCCCGGAATGATGCCGTCCCTGTTGAACATGCCCAAGGGATGCCCCTTCGAACCGCGATGCACCGTCAGCAGCGAACGTTGCAAGACCGAGATCCCCAAACTCCACGCACTCGAAAACGGGACGCAAGTCGCCTGTTTCAAATGTGAAGGAGGCGAATAGCCATGAGCGCCATCCTCGAAGTCAAGGACATCGACAAACACTTCGACATATCCGGCTCGGTCATCGACCAGCTTCGGCTTACCGGCGGCAAGATCAGCCGCAAGAAGACCGTGGTCAAGGCGGTCAACAGCGTCTCCCTGGACGTCCAGGCGGGCGAAACCCTGAGCGTGGTCGGCGAATCCGGCTGCGGAAAATCCACCCTGGCCCGCACGGTCATGGGCCTGTACCGGCCCAACAAGGGTGAAATTCACTATCGGGGCGCTCGCATCGACAACCTGAGTTCCCACAAGATGCTCCCCTACCGGACCAAAATGCAGATGGTCTTTCAGGACCCTTACGCATCCCTCAACCCGCGCATGACCGTGCGGCAGATTCTTGAGGAGCCGGTTCGTTTCCACAACCCGGACATGACCCGCGACGAGGTCAGCGACCGCGTTGCCGAAGTCATGTGCCAGGTGGGCGTGGACCCGGTTTGGGCCACCAACTTCCCGCACGAATTCTCCGGCGGCCAGCGGCAGCGCATCTCCATCGCCCGCGCCCTGGTCCTCGATCCCGAATTCATCGCGGCCGACGAGCCCATCGCGGCCCTGGACGTTTCCATCCAGGCCCAGATTCTCAACCTGCTCATGGACGCCCAGGAGCAGCGCGGCCTGACCTACCTGTTCATCAGCCACGACCTGAGCGTGGTCGAGCACATCTCCAACCGCGTGCTGGTCATGTATCTCGGCTGTGTCTGCGAGCTGGCCACGGCCAAGGAGCTGTTCTCCAATCCGAAGCACCCCTACACCCAGGCGCTGCTTTCGGCCATTCCCAAGCTCGGCGGCATGGCCGGCGGCCATGTCAGACTGTCCGGCGACGTGCCCACTCCCATCAACCTGCCGACCGGCTGTGTTTTCCACGGCCGGTGTCAGCACGCCAACGAGCGTTGCTCCAGGGAGATTCCCCGGCAGCACACGCTCGCCAACGGCACCGTTGTCGCCTGTCACGGCGTCGAGGAAGGCCGTCTGTAACCCCACGTCGTGAGCCTGAGTTGCCCCTCGCCCCCCGCCCTACCGGGCGGGGCTTTGCTCGAAGCATGAGGGGAAACAAACGACAGATCGATACGAAATAAAAAAGCGGCGCACCATTTAAGGTGCGCCGCTTTTTTATTGTCGATGAGCCGGGCGGGTAGCTTTTTCGCCGCCCCGCAGGCAATCAACCCTACAGGTCAATGCCATATTTCTTGATGGCCGCCATGCCGCCGTGGATATTGGTCACATCCTTGTAGCCCTTGTCGTCGAGCATGATCTGCGCCTCGTAGGAACGTGCCCCGGTATTACAGATCAGCACGATGGGCCGATCCTTGGGAATCTCGTCCAAGCGGTCGTAAATCTCGCCCTGCGGGACATTGTGCCAGAACTCCGGATTGCGTTCCATGAACGGCCCGGCGTCCCCCTTCTCCCGGCAATCCAGGAAGAAGCAGGCGTCCTCGCCGCGATTCTCCCACAACTCCTTGAATCCGGCCGGACCAACGCCGCGGTTGATGCCGCGCAGCGCGTTGTCGGCCAAGTTGGCCAGGGTGTTGAGGATATCCATGGCCGCGGCAAACGGCGGGGAATAGGCCAGTTCCATGTTGGACACGTCGTCGATGGTCGGAGACGATTTGAGGATGGCGGCCACAGCGTTGATGCGGCCCACCATGGCGTCTCCGGAGGAACCGAAGCCCTGGACGCCGAGCACCCGGCGGGTGGGCTTGTCCACTACCATCTCAAGCGTCATCAATTCCTTGGTCGGATAGAAATGCGCCCGATCCAGCTGGATGAGCAGCACGGACATGGCGTCGAAACCGGCGGCCTTGGCGGATTCCAAGCTCAAGCCTGTGCCCGCCATGGAGGTTTCGAACAGCTTGACCACAAAGGAGCCGACCACGCCATCGAACTCAGCCGATCCGCCCGCCAGATTGGTGCCGATGATGCGGCCCTGGCGGTTGGCCATGGAACCCAACGGCAGGAAGGCATCCGCGTCGGTGACGAGATTCCTGACGATACAGCAGTCTCCGCCCGCATAGATGTCCGGATCGTTGGTGCGCAGATATTCATCCACGTACACCCCGCCGCGCTCGTGCACGGCCAATCCGGCCTCCTTGGCCAGATCCGAGTTGGGGACAACGCCCGCCGAGATAATCACGGCGTCGGCGTCAAGCACTCGCTTGTCCGTGACCACGCGCTTGACCACGCCGTCTTCGCCCTCGATAGCCTTGACGGTCTCGCCGAAATAGAAGGAAACGCCGTTCTCTTCCATGTGCTTCCGGCCCATGGTGGCCAGGGTCGGACTCACGAGGCGAGGCATTATCTGGCCGGTGATCTCCACCACGGAGGTCTCCACGCCCCACATATCGGCGAACGCCTCGGCCATCTCCAGGCCGATGAAGCCCGCGCCGATAATCACGGCGTTGCTCACCTCGCCCTTGGAAATGGACTCGCGGATGCGGGTGGCGTCGCCGGGATTGGCCACGTAGTTGACGCCCTTGAGGTCCTCGCCGGGCAAGCCCAGCCTGCGCGGGGAGGCACCGGTGGCGATGACCAGCTTGTCATACCCTATGCAGTCCTTTTCGCCGGTCTCGACGTTCTCCACCTCGACGCACTTTTTTTCGCGGTCGATGAGCGTGGCCTTGGTCAGGACGCGAACGTCCACTCCCTTGACCTCCTTGAAGAACTTCGGATCGCGCAACATGTGGAAACTGGTCGTGCACAGCTCGGACGCGTCCGACACGTCGCCGGACACGTAATAGGGAATGCCGCACCCGCCGTAGGAGATCATGGCGGTCTGGTCGATCATGGTCACCCGGGACTCGGGCTCCAGCCGCTTGAAGCGGCAGGCGGCCTTCGGCCCGAGGGCCACACCGCCGATGACTACGATATGCTGAGACATAAAACCAATCCTTGGAATCTTGGGCTCCGGGCGTCCCTCAAACCCGGGGCGTTACTTCAGGAACGAACCGATGGCCCTGCCGAGCCGCTTGATGCCTTCCTCGATACGGACCTCGTCCGAATTGGAGAAGTTCAGGCGCAGGGTGTTGTCGCCGGAACCGTCCACGTAGAACGGCTTGCCGGGAACAAAGGCCACCTTGTCTTTCACGGCCATATCCAGGAGCTTCATGCTGGAACATCCATCGGGCATGGTCACCCACAGGAACATGCCGCCCTCGGGGCGGGTGATGGTGACGCCTTCCGGGAAGTACTTGCCGATCATCTCCACCATGCATTCGCGCTGGCGGCCGTACCGCTCGCGGATAAGCTCCACATGGGAGTTGATGTCGTTGGTTTCAAGATAGCGGCGCATGATCGCCTGGGACACTGTGGAAGTGTGAAGATCGGCGGCCTGCTTGGCGATGACCAGTTTGTCGTACACTTCCTTATCCGGCGCGACGACCCAACCGATGCGGAAGCCCGGCGCGGCGATCTTGGAGAACGAACCGCACAGGAGGCCCTTGTGTTCGCAGAATGAGAAAACGCTCGGCAGATCCTCGCCCAGGAAGCGAAGTTCGCCGTACGGGTCGTCCTCGACGAAAAGCACGCCATACCGGTCGCACAATGCCGCAACACCCTTGCGTTTCTCAAGCGAGTAGCTCACGCCCGACGGATTCTGGAAGTTGGGCACAGCGTAAAAACACTTGGCTCCTTCCTTGAAAGCCGCTTCGAGTTCCGCGAGATTCGGCCCGTCATCCTCAAGGGACACGGTCACGAACTCGGGTTCAAACAGAGAAAACGCCTGAATGGCTCCGAGATAGCCGGGCCGTTCGATAACGACCCTGTCGCCCCGGTCCAGGAAGACCTTGGCGCTGATGTCGAGAATCTGCTGGGAACCGGAGGTCACCAGAATGGTGTCCGGGTCCACGTTCAGGCCGCGTTGCAGATATCGCTGTGCGATGATGGCGCGCAGGCCCGCATCGCCTTCGGTGGTTGAGTATTGCAGAGCGCTTGCCCCGATGTTCTTGAAAACTTCGTGGGCGGCCGCGTCCATGGCGGGGACGGGGAAAAGTTCGGGATTGGGCAAACCGCCCGCAAAGGAAATAATCTCCGGATCAGCCGTGACTTTCAGTATTTCCCGGATGAATGAACGATGAACGGTGCCCATTCTCCGAGCGAAATGTTGGGACATGTTTTTTCCTCCAAGCCCTTACGGGTACTCCGAAAGCTATTGCCTTGCAAGAGGATGCTTCCCAAAGAGCGGATAAAAAACACAGCCTTCCGCTCAAAAGAGTGAGGACCGGGGATCAAGCCGGTCCTCAGGGGGCAAGAAGAGGAGAATATGCATGTACCATGCGGTTCAGCCGCTCCGTCCAAACGGACACGCTCCGCTCGGGAGTGAAACGACTACAGATCAATAATAACTATTGTTGATATTCTGTCAAGCCCGTCCAGGGCTAGTTTGCACAGAAGCTCCCACGCATCCGCGAGGCATGGAACGAATATTGCTTTTCCGCTACCGCCATTGAAACACGGACAAAAGGATATGTTCATGAAATACATCCTCTCCCTCGTTCTGTGCATCGGCCTTTACTCGGCCGCGACAATCCCCGCGCACGCCGGGGGTTTTATCGCCATGGCCGCCCCCTATCCTCCCTACGCCGAAAGCAATGGGCTGTCCGTCAAAGGCATGACGGTGTCCACCCTGACCTTCATCATGGACAAGTGCGGCTCCCCCATCGACGCCAGAGAAATCAAGCTCATGCCGTGGGCTTACGCCTGCGAAAGCGCGGCCCGGCAACCGGGGCGCATTCTGCTCAACGCCAACCGGACGCAGGAAACCGAATCCCTGTACAAATGGGTCGGGCCGGTCGCCACGGCCAGAATCGTGCTCATCGGGCGCAAACGCGACCGGCTATGCATTCCCTCCCGGGCGCACCTGAACGGGTACCGCATCGCCACGGTCCGCTGGAGCCGACCGGAAAAGAACCTGCTGGCAGGCGGACTGAAGGAAGAGCAGCTCATACGAAGCCCGAGCCACGTCCAGGCCCTGCGACAGCTCGGCAGCGGCGAGGCCGACCTCTTCGCCTCGACGGAGCTTGACGCGCCTCGGCTGCTGGAAGGGCTGGGGATGCGCTGGGAGGACTACACGGTCTACTTCGTCTTCAACGAAGAGTCCTTGTATTTCGCCTTCAGCCGCGACACGGACGACGGCCTCATCCACAAACTCAATAAAGCGCTGGAAGAGATCAGGGCCTCAAGGGGGCAAGGCGTAAACCGATTCGAAATGACGTGCGCCGAATAGAAAAGCGAGACAGATTCGAGAAAACGGATCCGAGCAAAGTGCCGAGGGAACCCGGCGCGGAGGGCGAGGCGGCAGAACGGAGAAAGGGGCCTGGCGGCCCCTTGTCATTTATTCCTTATCCGGTGACCAGTTCGGGTCGCGATATTTGTCGGGATTGTAAAGACGCCAGTCGGAACCGTCATCATACTTCTCATCCGCACCGGGATACGGAGTATAAATATTGTCGGTCTTGCTGGTTTCTTCGCGGCTATCCACATCTTCAATGAATGAATGTTCCATGACAAACCTCTGATATCCTGGACTTTATTCACCTCGATACGGATTGCGTTTCGAGGCGGGACGCCATGCGTCCCGCCCTTTCGTGAATCAATTACCCGGCAGTGTCAAGCTTGGGCTTGACGTACAATTCGCCCCCGTGACAGTCGTTGATGACCAGCAGCGGGAAATCCTTGACCTTCATGGCGCGAATAGCCTCGGGGCCCAATTCGTCGAAGGCGATGACCTTGGATTCCACGATGGAGTTCGACAGCAGCGCTCCCGCCCCGCCCGTGGCCCCGAAATAAACGCCCTTGTATTCCTTCATGGCTTCCCGAACCTCGTCCGACCGTTTGCCCTTACCGATGGACGCCTTCATGCCCAGGGAGTGCAGCCGGGGCGCATAGGTGTCCATGCGATAGGAAGTGGTCGGCCCGGCGGAACCGATGGGACGGCCCGGAGGGGCCGGACTGGGCCCGACATAGTAAATTGCCGAACCCTGCAACTCGAAGGGCAGCTCCTTGCCCGCGTCCAGCAGTTCGAAAAGCTTCTTGTGGGCCGCATCTCGCGCGGAATGAATGGTGCCGGACAAGAATACGACGTCTCCTGCCCTCAACTGCTCTATAGCCTCGTCCGTAAGCGGCGTGTTCAGCTTGTATTCCGCCATTACAGCTCGACCTCCTCGTGTCGCTGGGAGTGACACTGGACATTGACCGCCAGCGGCAGGCTGGCGAGATGGCATGGTTCCATGGTGATCTTGACGCCGAGCACGGTGGTCTTGCCGCCCAGCCCCATGGGCCCGATGCCCAACGCGTTGAGCGCCTCTTCCAACTCCTTTTCCATGGCCGCGACCGCGGGATCGGGATGGGTGTCGTCCAACTTGCGCAACAACGACTTCTTGGCGATCTTGGCCGCGTGCTCGAAGGTCCCGCCGATACCGATGCCGATAACTGTCGGCGGACAAGGATTCGGTCCCGCCTCGGCCACCCGCTCGACCACGAACTTCTTGATGCCCGCCCATCCTTGGGCCGGGGCGAGCATGGTCACGCGGGACATGTTCTCGGCCCCGCCGCCCTTGGCCATGTAGGCGATCTTCAGCCTGTCGCCGGGGACCATGTCGAAATGGATAATGGCAGGCGTGCCGTCGCCGGTATTGGCGCGGGTCAGGGGGTCACACGCCGATTTCCGCAAGAATCCGTCCGCGTATCCCTTGCGCACGCCTTCGTTGATCAGTTCGCGCAGATTGCCGCCCACAACCCGGCAATCGTCGCCGATTTCCACGTAAAACACGGCCAGTCCGCAATCCTGGCACAGCGGCAATTTGGTGTCGTGAGCCAGGTCCGCGTTTTCCAGCAACTGGCGCAGGACCTCTTTGGCCGAAGGAGAGTCCTCCTCGGCCATGGCCTGTTCCAGCCGCCTGCGGACATCCTGCGGCAGCTCCGTGTTCGCCCTCATGCACATGGCGGCCACGGCCTCCACCACGTCCTTTCCGTCAATTTCTCGCATTGGTTAACCTCCGATGATTGCCTCCGGCGGCCAGAGGGGAAACTTTTGAAAAAGTTTCCCCTCTGGACTCCCCTTCAAAACTTTTGCCGCTCGCTTCGCTCGAAGCCGTGCGAGCGCGTTGGTTCAAACCGCATATCCACCCATTGAGACGGCAGCGCGCAACGAGCTGACCGCCCGTCCCCTCTCCCGCAAAGCGGCACCCAGGGGATGGGGGCCGGAGGCGCTATTTACGAAACAAGCGCTTTATGGAAGTGATGCCCATTTTGCGCCGCAGGAACCCGAGCTGGTTCTGAAGCGGCAGATGTTTGGGACAGACGTCTTCGCAGGCGAGCAGTCCCATGCAGCCGAATATGCCCATATCGTTGCCGATAATCTCGTAGTAGTCGCGGTCGGTGCGCTCGTCGCGCGGATCGATGAGGAACCGGGCCACGCGGTTGAGCGCGGCCGCTCCCAGGAAGTCCTCGCGCAGCCGGGCCGTGCCGCAGGCGGCGATGCAGCATCCGCACTCCACGCACCGCTCCAACTCGTATATGGCCACGGCGTCCTTATTGTCCATGCGCTCTTCCAACGCCGTGGGGTCGAATATCTTATTGGTGTGAATCCAGGATTCGGTCTTGGTGTACATCTCGCGGAACCAGGTGCCGGTATCGACGGACAGGTCGCCCACGAGCTTGAAGACCGGAAGCGGCAGAAGGGTTATCTCGCCCGGAAGGTCGCGGGTCTTGGTGTGGCAGGCCAGGCCGGGACGGCCGTTGATGACCATGCCGCAGGAACCGCAGATGCCCGCCCGGCAACAGAAATCGAACTGGAGGGACGGGTCCTGCTCCTCGCGGATGCGGTTGAGCGCGATGAACAGGGTCATGGAGTCGGTCTCTTCCAGAACGAACTCCTGCATGTGCGGCATGGACAGCTCGTCCTCGGGATTATACCGGAATATGTTGAGTTTCAGTAATCTGGACATGATCTATTCCTTCTTGTCGTCGGCGCTGATGATTTGCGAATGGCCGTATCCCCGATCGCCCGGCGGGATTTCCACAACGGTGGTGGCGGGCTCGTATTCAAGCGTCGGGAGGGTGTCCTCCGGCTTCTTCCAGTAGGCCAGGGTGCGCGTCAGCCAGTCGCGGTCGTTGCGCGCGGGGAAATCCTCGCGGTTGTGCGACCCTCTCGACTCGGTGCGCATGAGCGCACCATAGGCGATCATCAGGGCGAGCTTGACCTGGCCTTCAAGCTTGAGGGCTGCGGCCAGCTCCGGATTGACGCCCTTGCCGTTGGAACGCAAGCCGACCTTCTTGGCCCGGATGAGAGCCTCCTGCAATTCGGCCACGCATTTTTCGAGCCCTTCCTGAGTACGGAAGATGTTCGCGCCCTTGTGCAGGGCCTCCTGCATGGCGGCCCGGACCTTGTAGACGTTCTCCGAGCCGTTGGCCCCGGAGATCAGCGCTTCGATGCGGGCCTGCTGCCTGCCGACCTCGTCGTTGATGAGCCCGGTTTTGAACTCGGTCTCGCATCCTTCGAGATATTCGGCTACCTTGCGGCCGATAATGCCGCCCGCGACCACGGTTTCGGCCAGGGAGTTGCCGCCCAGCCGGTTGAAGCCGTGCATGTCCCAACAGGCGGCCTCGCCTGCGGCGAACAGCCCCTTGAGACCGTAGGCGGCCCCGTCCTTGTTGGTGCGCACCCCGCCCATCGAATAGTGATGGGTCGGGCGCACCGGGATAAGCTGATGAATGGGGTCCACGCCCAGGAACGAGGTACAGATTTCGTAAACCTCGCGCAGCTTGCCGGTGATATGTTCCGCGCCCAGGTGGCGGATGTCGAGCCAGAGATGCTCGCCGTAGGGCGACTTCACGCCGTGCCCTTCGCGCATGTGATGGGTCATCCAGCGGGAAACCACGTCGCGGGAGGCCAGCTCGGCTTTCTCCGGTTCATAGATGTGCATGAACCGTTTCTCGTCCACATCAAGCAAGGTGCCGCCATCACCCCGACAGCCCTCCGTAACCAGGATGTCGGTGGGCACGATGCCCGTTGGATGGAACTGGACGGCCTCCATGTTGCCCATGGGAACCACGCCGGTGCCGACGCACATGGTATGCGCCCCGCCGTCGCAGATGACCGCGTTGGTGGTGTTCGGGTAGATGCGGCCGAATCCGCCCGCCGCGATCATGGTCGCCTTGGACAGGTAGACGCGCAATTCGCCGGTGCGCAGGCAGCGGGCGACCACGCCGAAGCAGGTCTCGCCGTCCTGGAGCAGGGCTATGGCTTCGGTCTTGTCGTGGACCTCCACGCCCTTCTCGGCGCAACGGTTGTCCATGGTGCACATGACCGCATGGCCCGTGCCGTCCGAGGTGTAGCAGGTGCGCCATTTGGCCGTGCCGCCGAAGGAACGGGCCATAATCAGCCCCTCTTTTTCCTCGGCCTCGACCTTTTCATACTGCTTGCCGCCCTTGTAATAGATGGATTTACCCGGAACCACGCGGTTCCACGGCACGCCCCAATGGGCCAGGCGGCGCATCTCGATGGGAGCGGTGTCCGCGAACAACCGGGCGACTTCCTGGTCGCAGCCCCAGTCGGAGCCCTTGACCGTATCCGCGAAATGAACGTCGGGACAGTCGCCCTCGCCCATGACGGAGTTGCCCAGGGAGGCCTGCATCCCGCCCTGCGCGGCGGAGGAATGGGACCGCCGGGCCGGGACCAGACTCAGACAGACGACGGAGAAACCGGCTTCGGCCGCTTCCACGGCAGCGCGCTCGCCTGCCAAGCCCGCGCCGACAACAAGAAAATCGGTGTAGACAGTTTGCATGGCGTATTCTCCGTTAGTTGACGCTCAGGAAAAGGAAACGGCCCAGGGTAATCAGGCCGATGCCGATGAATATGAAGGTGAGCAGGTTCTCGCCGCGCTTGAACTTGCCGCGCTCCCGATCCTTGACGAATCCCCACTTGACCCCGATGCGATAGAAGCCGATGCCCACGTGCAGTTCGGCGAGGGGGAGCAGGAACAAATAAAAGACGGCCCAGAACCCGCTCTGGACGCGGGCTGCGGACTTGGCGGCCGTAATGGGCAGGTCGGTCAGGACCACCCACATATGAATGGAGCCCATGACCAGGATGAGCATGGCCGAAACCACCTGGATCACCCAAAGCCAGGTATCGCCATGGTGCATCATCCGGGCATGTTGCCAGATGGTCTTCTGTCCTTCGGAATGAAAGGGAATCTTGCGGGCGGCCAGAACGAAGTGCGTCAGGAAAACGAGAAAAATAAGCGGGCCGCCCACCTGGGCCATTCTGGTCGCTTCGAAAAACTCGGCAATGGCGTTCATGAGCCGGGGACTGATGACCACGCTGGAAACCAGCAGCATGTGGCACCACATGAATAGAATCAGGCTGACGCCGGACAGCATTTGCAGCCAATCCAGGACACCGTCCCACTTGCCGGTTTTGCCAGCCGGCGCGTAACTTATGGACATTCATTCCTCCGTTTGGTTGGATACGGAAACACCTTGGATAATCGTTTGCATACGTAGGCCGGAAAAAAGAATTCTGTCAATATCTCCAAGGTCATCTCATCGACTCCTCACCGCCGGGCGAGAAAACGAAAACGGAATACCCCTTCGGGAAACGCGCCGCGGCTCCCTTTTCCCGCTCCGGAAACGGCAACGCTTACCGTCCCCTTTTCCGGTTTCCATTTCAGGCAGGCTCGGGTAGGGTCACTCTGCTCCGGCTGTGGCCCCTTCCGCCGACTTGCCATTCCGGCACCAGGACTTACCTTATTGGCCGTATTGAAATCGATTCAATGCGACCGCAAAAAGTAAGACCAACTTTATGGAGTCGTATCCATGTTCCGAAAACTGTTACTGCTCGCAGGGCTCACGCTGATCCTTGCGGCCTGCCAAACCGCGACTATGAATAAAAGAACCGAAACCGTTTCCTCCCCGACCCCGGCATCCCAGACCGCCACAGCGGCTACCCTCCCCTCCCTGGACGGTGACGACCAGGGCGCGACGCACATCGTCAAGCTCAAGAACGGCCTGACCGTGCTCATCAAGGAGGACGACAGGTTTCCGCTGGTCAACGTCCGCCTCTACGTCCACGCGGGCAGCGCCTACGAAACGCCCGAAATCGCGGGCATCAGCCATCTGCTTGAGCACATGGTCTTCAAGGGCACCGACAACCGAGGCCCCGGCGAAACAGCCCGGCAGATCGAATCCGTGGGAGGCAGCCTGAACGCGGCCACCAGCTTCGACTACACCGTCTACTACGTCGAAGTGCCCGAAACCCAATGGAAACTCGGCATGGACGTGGTCACGGACATGGCCTTCCACCAGACCATTGATCCCAAGGAGCTGGAAAGCGAAAAGAAGGTCGTCCTCGAAGAGCTTGAGCGCGGCGAAGACACGCCCACCAGCAAGCTGTTCAAGACCCTCCAGTCCATGGTCTGGAAGGACACCAGCTACGAATGGCCGATCATCGGCTTCCGCGACACGGTATCGGGCCTCACCCGGCCGCAGATAAAGCAGTACATCGCCACCCACTACCAGCCGCAGTCCATGCTCCTGGCCGTGGTCGGCAAGGTCGATCCCGACAAGATCCTGGCCGAGGCGAACGAGTTGGTCGGCGGCCTCTCCAACACCCGCTCCTTCACCCCGCCCGCGCCCCTGCCCATCCCCGAGGCGGGCGAAGGTCCGCAGGCGGTCAAGCTGACCGGCAAGTGGAACAAGGTCTACATGGGGGCGGCCTTCCCCATCCCCTACGGGACCTCGGCCGAAATCCCGGGCCTGGAGATGCTCTGCCAGCTCATGGGCGGCGACGACACTTCGCGGCTCTACAGGACTTTCAAATATGAGAAGCAGATGGTGGACGACATCTCCATCGCGCCGCTCTCCCTCGAACGCGGCGGGATGCTCTACGTCCATGCCGTGCTCGACGCCGACAAGGTCGACGAGTTCTGGACCGAGCTTAACAAGGAGATGGCTTCCTTCGATCCGGCGGACTTCACCGACCGCGAAATCGAACGCGCCCGCCTGAACCTTGAAAACAGCCTGTTCCTGGCCAAGGAGACCCTGTCCGGCCTGGCGGGCAAGCTCGGCTATTTCCAATTCCTCGACAACGGCGAGCAGGCCGAAAAGAACTATCTCTTCGCGCTGAGCCAGGTGAACCGCGCCGAGCTCAAGCGGCTGTTCGACGAATACATCCGGCCGGACCGTCTCGCCCTGGCCGTGCTCACGCCCGAAAACGCCGAGGTATCCGCCGAAGGTTTGACCGGCATCACCAAGGCCAACTGGCCCAGCAAAAAGGCGGCCGAAGCCAAGCAGGCCGCGGAACAGGCCGCGGGTCCGGCCGAAGTCGCCCTGCCCGGCGGCTCCAAGCTGATCCTCCTGCCCGACGACACCCTGCCCTACACGGCCATGTCCATGTACTGGACCGGCGGCGACGGCGAACTCACCCCCTCCCAGCAGGGATTGGCCGCCCTGACCGCCAGCACCCTGACCAGGGGAACCTTGCAGATGTCCGCCACCGAATTGCAGGATTTCCTGTCCGACCATGCGGCCAGCCTCGGCTCCACCGCCGGACGCAACGTCTTCGCCCTGGAGGCCAAGTTCCCCACCCGGTTCACCGATCAGGTGCTCCCGGTCATCGCCGACACCCTGACCTCTCCGGCCTTCAACCAGACCGAGGTGGACCGGGCCAAGCAGGACCAGATCGCGGCCATCAAGCAAAGCGAGGACAGGCCCCTCGGCCTGGCCTTCCGGCATCTCTTCCCGTTCCTCTACAAGACCGGCCCTTACGCCCTGCTTCATCAGGGCACTCCCGAAGGCGTCGAGCAGTTCACCACCGCCGACATCATGCGGTTCTGGGGCATCCAGTCCATGCAACCCTTCACCCTGGCCGTGTGCGGCCGGTTCGATCAGGCGTCCATGGAGGCCTTTGCCGAGCGCATAGCCCAAACGCTGACCGCGCCCACCGGCGAATATACCTTCGCCAATCCCGAATGGGGAGCCGAGAAGGAAGAGGCCCTGCACCTGCCCGACCGGAACCAGGCGCACCTCCTGATGGTCTTCCCCACCCCGGGCAAGACCGACCTGGAGGCTTCGTCCAAGCTCGAACTGCTGCGCGCCGCCCTGGCGGGCCAGTCCGGGCTGCTCTTCCGCGACCTGCGCGACAAGCAGGGGCTTGCCTACACGGTCACCGCCATGCTCTGGCAGAGCCGCAACACCGGGTTCATGGCCCTTTACATCGGTACTGGCCCGGATAAGGTCGACCAGTCCATCGCCGGATTCCACAAGGTGCTGGGCGAACTGGCCGCCAATGCCCTGCCGCAGGACGAGATCGACCGTGCGCGAAACATCCTCACCGGCGATTACTACCAGGAACATCAATCCCTGCTTTCCCGCAGCCGCGAGGCCGCCAGCCTCCAATCGCGAGGCTTCGACCTCGACTACGAGCGGAAGCTCATCGAACGGGCCCAGACCGTCACCCCCGCCGAAATCCAGGCCATGGTCAAGGAATACCTCGATCCGGCCAAGGCGTACCTCATGAAGGTCACTCCGTAGTCGCCATGACAACAAAAAAAAGAGAGGCCGGTGATACCGGCCTCTCTTTTTTCTTGCCCAATCCAGACCGGCCCCGGCCGCTTTGCCTCGTCGAGGAAAACACGCCGAGAGCCTCAATGCCGTGGTCCCCGGACGCCATCAGGTCGGCCCCAAGCTTCCGGCAGCCCGTCCAAAGGGTTGCCCCCCGTCTCCCGGTGCGCTACAAATCGCGAACGACAACTTTCAGTTACCTACATCGAGGGGAGACGCATGGCGTTTATATTCGGTTCGCCCAGGAAACAGGCAACAGACAAGGACGACATCAGTACGGACCAGCGCCTGACTGTGGCCAGGGACATTTACATGGCCGGGAAGATGAAGATCGTCACCACCGAAGGCGTGCCGGGCCGCGACATCCAGTCCGCTTTCGGACTTCTGGTCTGCCGCAGCTACGTCTTCGACAACGCTTTCTACGGCCTCATGGCCCAGGCCGTGGACGTCAACGCCGACGCCATCGTCGGCTACCGCGAGTCCGTGGCCTTCCATCCCGAGGGCGACAAGTACTACTCCTGCTACGGCACGGCGGTCCGCCTGAAAAAGCTCAAGTAAGACATGGGAAACGAATCCGTCCTGTCTCGCTGGTTCCCCCACGGCCTGGCCGCCGCGTTTCTCGTTCTCTGGACGGCGCTGGCGGTGAACCCCGTCATGCGAGACGTATGGTGGGCCGAGAACATTCCGGTCATGGCGGCCTTCCTGCTCTTGGCCGCCACCTACCGGGCCTTCCGCTTCTCCAACCTAGCCTATGCCCTCATGGCCTGTTGGCTGGTCCTGCACACCATCGGCGGCCACTACACTTTCGCCAACGTGCCCTTCGACTTCATCACCGACCTGTTCGGCTTCGAGCGTAACCACTTCGACCGGCTGGGACACTACTCCATAGGCTTCTATGCCTTTCCCATCGCGGAATTCCTGACCCGCAGGAACCTGGCGAAGCCGGTGGTGGTCCATCTCTTCTCCCTGTTCGCCATCATGGCCCTGGCCGCCGGTTACGAGATCATCGAGTGGTGGTACGCCGTGCTGGCGGGCGGCGAAGCGGGCATCGAGTTTCTCGGCTCCCAGGGCGACATCTGGGACGCCCAGACCGACATGCTCTGCGACACGCTGGGCGCGGTCACGGCGCTGATTCTCTTCGTCTTTTCCGGCATCAAGCCCGAGAGAGCCTGAGTACGCACCAGGTAAAGAAAACGGGGCCGACGCATTGAGATGCGTCGGCCCCGTTTTTTACGTTCTGCAAACGACGATTACTCGCGCACGCCCAGCCGCCTGTCGAGGAGCAGAAGGTCCGCGACGGTCAGGGCCATCATGGCCTTGAGTACCGGGTTGATGCGAGGGATCGCGCTGATGTCGTGACGGCCGCCGACCATGATGAAAGTCGGTTCGCCCTTGGTGGTGACGGTCCGCTGTTCTTGGAGAATGGACGGGATGGGTTTGACGTAGGCCCTGGCGATGACGTCCTGGCCGGAAGATATGCCGCCGAGAATGCCGCCCGCGTTGTTGGAAAGGAAGCCGTCCGGACCGATGGGGTCATTGTTCAGGCTGCCCAGCGAACGCGCCGCGGCCATGCCGGAACCTATCTCCACGCCCTTGACGGCGCCCACGGACATCAACGCTCCGGCGACGCGGGCGTCGAACTTGCCGAAGACAGGCTCCCCGAGACCGGCGGGAAGACCGGTGACGCGGACCTCGACCACGCCGCCCAACGTGTCCTCGTCGTCGCGGACCTCGGTGACGCGCTCGTTCCACGTTTCGACCACATCCGGGTCCGGACTGAAATAGGGCCTGTCCTGCGCGTTTTCGTAATCCCTCACCTCGGCCGGAATACCGCCCAGTTCGACGGTATAGGCGTGGATGGAAATGCCTTCGAGCCGAAGCAGTTCCTGGGCGATGGCCCCGCCCGCCACGCGGGACACGGTCTCGCGTCCCGAGGAGCGTCCGCCACCGCGATAATCGCGAAAGCCGTACTTGGCATTGTAGGTGAAGTCCGCGTGGCCGGGGCGGAAAACGTCCTTGATCTTGGAATAATCGTGAGAACGCTGGTTGGTGTTCTCCACGAAAAAGCCGATGGGCGTGCCGGTGGTCCGGCCCTCGAACACGCCTGACAGGATGCGCACCTGGTCCGGCTCCCGGCGGGTTGTCGAGGCGAGTCCTCCCTGGCCCGGCTTGCGCCTGTCCAGCTCAAGCTGAATGATGGATTCGTCCAGGGGAATGCCCGGGGGACAGCCGTCCACCACGCCGCCCAGGCCCGCGCCATGGGACTCGCCGAAGGTGGTCAGCCGAAAAATGTGCCCGAAGGTGTTGCCGCTCATACTCGCTCCATGCCTGACTAATATTTTTCCACGCGCATGATGTCCTCGGTCCTGCCGAGAATGACCAGCACGTCCCCTGCCTTGAGCGCCCTGTCCGCCTGCGGAACGAAATGGAATTCCGACTCCCCGGCCAGCCGAAAGGCGATAACCTGCACCTGATATTTGTTGGTCAGCTCAAGATCACGCAAGGTCTTTCCAACCCAGTTGTCCACGATAATCTCGCGCACCGCCACATCCTTGCCGAGCCCGAAGTATTCCTGCAGGCCGGGCGCGGTAAGACGGTTCGCCATCTGAGCCGCGACAAACGCCTCCGGGAAAACCACAAAAGGCACCCCGAGCTTGTACAGCACCCGCTCATGGGCCTCGCTGATGGCCTTGACCCAGATATTCTTGACCCCCACGGCCTGGAGATTCAGGACCACCAGGATGCTCGCTTCCATGGAGTCGCCCGTGGAAACGATGACTCGGTCCAACTCCTGAATGCCGATCTGGCTGAGCATCTTCTCGTCGGTCGCGTCCGCCTCATAGGCCTGGGCGATGATGTCCTGCGCACGGCGCACATACTCGGGGTCGATATCCACACCGACCACGGAATGACCGAGCTCGGTCAGGGCCTTGGCCAGGGAGAACCCGAACTTGCCCAGGCCGATGACGGCGATTTCCTTTTTATCAGCCATTGAAACTTCTCCTTGTCGTCTAACCGAAGGGCAGCGTGGAGGTCGGCACCTTGAAACGCCGCTCGGTCTGCCAGCTCTGAAGGGCCGACAGCATCCAGATCGGTCCCAGCCGCCCCACGAACATGAGCACGATGAGCGCCACCCGCTCGACGTCGTTGAGCAACGGGGTCATGCCCGTGGACAGGCCCACCGTCGCAAAGGCGGAAATGGTTTCAAACATGTCGGCGATGAACTCGCCGCGCGCCATGAGATAGGAACTGTCCCCGCTTTCCAGCGCGGTCAGGACCATGGTGCCGGCTCCCACCAGGAGCAGACTCATGGTCACCAGGGAAACAACCTTGTTCATGGCCTTCTGGTCCAGGGCGAACCGGCCGATGCGCACCTGCTCCCATCCCCTGAACTCCGCCCAGACGAAGCCGACCAGGGCGCGGAAGGTGGTGGTCTTGATGCCGCCCGCGCAGGACCCCGGCGAGCCTCCTATGAACATCAGGACCATCATGAAGGCCAGAGACACATTTGTCATGCCGCCGATATCCACGGTGTTGAAACCCGCCGTGCGGCACGTCACCGACTGGAACAGGGCGTTCCAGAAATGTTCGAGAAAATTATCCGGCGCGTTGCCCGCCGCGCCCTCGGCCGCAAATATCACCACCGTCCCGACGACCACCAGGATAAGGGAGGTCTTGAGCACAATGGACGTATGCCAGCTCATGCGCGGTCGGCCCAGCCGGCGTCCGTTCCGCCTGAAAATCGCACTCCAGATCAGAATGCCGCACTCGTTGAGCACGTAGAATCCCAGCCCTCCGGCCGTGATAAGCACGATAAAGACCATGTTGACCCCGCCGTTCGCGGACCATTGGGTCAGGGAATCGGGATACAGGGAAAACCCGGCGTTGCAGAACGCCGACACCGAGTGAAACACCGCCGAATATGGGGAAAAACCCACCGGGTCCAAAAGCCACAGGCAGATGGCCCCCGCAGCTTCGAAGGAAAAGGCCCAGGCCACCACGCGGACAATAAACCGGGCAAGGCTGAAGGACGGGTCGTGCAGCAGGGATTGACCCACGGCAAGCCGGTCCGTCAGGGAAACGTGCCGTCCGAGCAGATGGATAATGAGGGTAGTGAAGGTCATGATCCCCAAGCCGCCGAGCTGGATGAGGACAAGGATGACGTCCAGACCGAGGGTGGAGAAATAGGAGCCGGTATCCACCACGGCCAGGCCGGTGACGCACATGGCCGAAGTCGCCGTGAACACGGCGTCCACAAAGGACAGCGAGCCGCCGGGGTGGCTCACGTCCAGGTGCAGAATGATTGCGCCGATCAGTATGGCCCCGGCAAAGAACCAGACCGGCATCCAGTACGGCGAAAAGACTTTAGTGCGCATGGTCCTCCACGCTTATATGCCTGACGGGCCAACCTGTCAAAAACGCTCGGGAAAGGTCTTCACGATCGCGTACGCCCGCTCCGCGACACTATCCAGGTCCCCGCCTTCGACGACGTGATGCGCGCATCCTTCGTACAGATGGGCGCGTTCTTCCAAGACCTCACGGACTTCGTCAGCCAGAGATTTGCCGGTCAGGGATGGACGCTGGGAAGCGATCGGATCGGCCGACAGCCGCCGCGCCAGCTCCTCCGGGGCGGTCTTGAGATAGAGGGTCAGTCCCCCGGCCAGCACGGCCCGGTTCTCCGCGCGCAGGACAATGCCGCCGCCGCAGCCGATAACCCGTCCGCCGGGCGCGGCTTCGCGTTCGAGCGTTCTTGACTCCTCGTCGCGAAAGGCGTCCCAACCGTTGGCCTCGACAAACGACGCGATGTCCATGCCCACGGCCTCGGCAAAGGCGTGGTCCGTGTCCACGAATTTCAGCCCCAACCGTTCGGCCAGAGCACGGCCCACGCTGGTCTTTCCGCAAGCGCGCGGCCCGATGAGATAGATGTTCCTCGCCTTGTGCATTCCGAGCACCGTAAGGGAAAACCGCCCCGCATTCAATGATTTGCCCGGCCCCATCCGCTTTGCATTCCCGCCGATAGCTGATACCTTCCGCCATGCCCCCCATGGGCATTTTCCCAGCCACCCGTTTCAGCGAGGAAGAATTACATGAAAACCGCCATCTTCGGTTTCTCAGGCTCAGGCAAAACCGACCTCTTCGCCGCCCTCGCGGGCCCCGATGCGGCCGCTTCGGGCAATCGGGCCATGGTCAAGGTCCCGGACGCCCGGCTCGACCCGCTCATCGCGCTCTTCAACCCCAAGAAAGTCACCTACAGCGAAATCGAATACCTGGACATCCCCGGCGGAGGCGGCAAGGGCACGGGACTGGGCGAGCGGGTGCTCAACGAGGTTCGTCCCTACGACTGCTTCATTGGGGTGCTCGACGGCTTCTCGGGCATGAACGATCCGCAAAACCAATGGCAGGCCATTGAGGCGGACATGATGGTTTCGGACATGGCCGTCATCGAGAAAAGGCTGGAAAAACTCGCTGCCGACGGCAAGAAGAACAAGGCCCTGGTGGACCCCAAGGAGGAGACCGCCCTGAAACGCGCGCTGGCCATGCTCGAAGAGGAACGCCCGCTGCGCGCGGATGCTGAGATTTGCGGACTGCCCGAACTCCGGGGCTACAAATTTCTCTCCGCCCGCCCCATCCTCTACGCCTGGAACTGCCCCGAGGGCGAAGAAGCCGATTGCAAACTTCCTGAGGACACCCTCGGCATGGCCCACATCGCGGTGTCGGCCAAACTCGAACGCGAATTGGCCGAGGTCGACGATCCCGAAGAGAAGGCCATGTTCCTGAGCGATCTGGGCATTACGGAATCCGCATTGGACAAGGTCATCGCCAAGACCTACCAGCTCCTCGGGCTGATATCCTTCCTGACGGCGGGCGAGGACGAATGCCGCACCTGGCCCCTGCGCGTCGGCTCCACAGCGCCCCAGGCGGCCGGCGTCATTCACACCGATTTCGAAAAGGGCTTCATCCGCGCCGAAGTCATCGGCTACGACGACTTCCTGACCTACGGCGATTTCAAAAAGGTCAAGGAAGCGGGCAAGGCCCGGCTGGAAGGCAAGGACTACATCGTTAAAGACGGCGACATCATCGAGTTCCGGTTCAACGTATAGCCTGACCGTGACGGGGAAAAGCTGGCTTGGCCCGAACCTCTTTTATGGTGCGATTGCGCTTGCCAAAACGATCGTTGATAACTATTATTAATTTATGAGCGATACCAATACCTGTACAAAGCATCGTGAAGTGGCCATCGAGTTGGGGGACTGCCGCTCCTGCATGGGGTGCATCGACCTCAACCCCGACGTTTTCCAGTGGGATGATGCCCTGGACATGCCTTACGTGTGCCGTTCCAAGGTCACCGAGGAGGAAGTCCGCGACATCATGAACTCATGCCCCGAAGGCTGTATCGTCTTCGTGGACTGCTGACCCGCTCCAACCTCATTTCCACCAAAAAAGCCGGGCTTATGCCCGGCTTTTCCGCATCCGGTCCAGCTCCAGTTTCCAGCGCTCACGCAAAGCGTCCGTCAGCCTGTTACAGGACCATGACGTGTACAGCCCCGGCATGAGGTCCACCGGCAATTCGCTGGTGAAGTCTTTGCGCAGCAGCCGGAGGGACAACTTGTCGGAATAGACATTGCCCGAATCCTTCAAACGGATGGCGCAAACATCCCCCTTGTCTTCATCGCGGCGAATGGAGATATCTTCCACGTTCTCCCAAGGAATATAGCAATGCAGGCCCGCGCCGACGAAATACCGTCCTCGCTCGTCTCCAGATACGGCTTACCTGAAGCCAGAGCACGTATCTTCCAGACCGCCCAGACCACGCCGAACGCACCAAACCCAATGAACGCCTCGGGATTGTCTCGCGGCCCGGGATGGTCCAGCGTTCCCCAGCCGAACACTATCATCGCGCCGCTTATCAGGCACACAAAGACGCAACCCGCGATCAAGGGAGCGCATGTTGTATTTGACGATGATTTCTTCGGACACCTGACCACTCTATTTTTTCAACGGAAAGGACGGCATGGGTGGAAGCGAGCATTCGCAATGATCGCCGCACACAAAGCCGCAATAGGTGTGGAAGACGCGGGTCTGCCGTTCCCGCTGCTCATCGGTTAGAGGCGTGATTTTCGCTTCGTCCACCATCCGCATGAGGCGCTCGTAATCGGGGACGGCGTCCATGCTCCGGGCGACCTCCTCGCCGGTGCGGACATCCAGAAGAGTGGCATCCATGGTATCGGTGACCAACGCATAGGGGACGGGACCGCCCTCAATGAGCCGGGCCGCGCACACGGTTTCGCGCTCGAAGGTGGCCACTTCACCCGCGCAGAAGAGAACTAGAAATACGGGCCTGCCCTGCTCGTCATAGAGCACGAAATCGATGGGCCGCTCATACTCCTCTCCTTCAACGCAATACTTCAACGGGACCTTGGCCTTGAGCCGGTCCTTGGGATAGCCCTTCTCCTCCACCAGAAGCCTCGCCAGAAGTTGGCGGAACTCCTCGAAGGTGGTCTCGTCTATCTCCTCACCGGAAAGGTAATCGCGGAGCGTGCCGCCCAGGCTTGTCTCGTGCATGAAAATCCTCCCTTTCCCTTTAGGATAAATCGCCCGGAAGTCCGACGCAAGGCGGGACGCTGACTAGAGGAACCACACCGGTTCCTTCCGCTCCGCGCACGAAGCCGTCAGCCGCCTGCCGAATTCTGCGACCTGACTGTCGGCCCTGGCTGTACGCGCGCCCTCGGGACAGAACTTGATGCAGGCGCAGCACTTGATGCATTTTTCGGCGTCGGTCCTGTCGTATCCGCCCTCGGCAATGGCTCCGACAGGACACCGTTCTGCGCAGGTGCCGCATTGGATACAGGCGTCGCTGACTTCGATGAAATCCACGGGGACGCCCTTCTTCAACTCCCGATAGGGACGGTTGCCCGGCACGGCGAGGTCCGAGGCCTCATCCACGGACGAAAGGGAGTCCACGAGTTCGCGCACTTTGCTGCCGAAGGTCTCGGCCAGCCGAAGATCCTCGCCGTCCGGCCTGGAGACGGCTACAGGCGTCGCCGGAGTCGAGAAGGAATGCTCGCCGATAAAGGCCGCACAGGCCACCGGAACGCCGCCACGCGACCGGATGATATCGGTCAGTTCGAGCAGCGCGTCGTCATAGTCGCGATTGCCGTACACGACCACGCAGACCACGGGCGTCCGGTCCAGGCGTACCCCTTCGAGCCACCGGCCCAAAAGAACGGGAACCCGCCCGCCATAAACCGGCACGGCCAGCACGAGAAGATCGTTTGCGGATGCGCTCAGCGACTGGCCGCGCGCGTCCTCCATAGTAATATCCAAGTCTTCCGCATCGCCGTACCGCAGTCCGCGCGACAAGGCTTCAATAATGGATGCAGTGGTTCCGGTGGGGGAGAAATAAGCCAGTTTCAGGGAATAGATACGCATGAAAAGCCTTCCTGTTATTGAAATAATCGCGCCAATTTTACTTTTCCAAAAAGCGCGATCCCTCAACGCGCTCCCGCCAATGTCTCAACCGCCATGTATTGCAGCCCCATAGTTCTAGCCCCTCTCCCCCATGAGGGTCAATCGCGCCACGAAGAGCCAGGCTCCCTCTTGAACTCCGGATGAAGAAAATCAGGAGTTGAAAGCCGCTTCGCGGCCATAGTCGGAGGATTTCGCCTCCGGCGGGCAAGGGCTCGCACCCTTGCATCCCTTGTTTGCGCCTTCGGCGCGGGCTTTTTCGCTCTGCTGTGTTCTGCCGCGAAAGTGGGGGAATATATCAGGGCCAGAATAAGGGAGGTACTGTTTTGATTCTCTGAAGAGAAAAATCAGGTGTTGAAAGCCGCTTTGCGGCCATAGTCGGATGATTTCGCCTCCGGCGGGCAAGGGCTCGCACCCTTGCATCCCTTGTTTGCGCCTTCGGCGCGGGCTTTTCGCTCCGTGGCGTTCTGCCGCGGAAGTGGGTGAATATGTTAGGGTCCGAATAAGGGAGGTACTGTTTTGATTCTCTGAAGAGAAAAATCAGGTGTTGAAAGCCGCTTCGCGGCCATAGTCGGGTGATTTCGCCTCCGGCGGGCAAGGGCTCGCACCCTTGCATCCCTTGTTTGCGCCTTCGGCGCGGGCTTTTTCGCTCCGTGGCGTTCTGCCGCGAAAGTGGGTGAATATAGAGGTCCCAGAAAAAAAGGGCGGAAGCTCTGCTTCCGCCCCTTTCCTATTGGTAACGCAACCTGTTAGTGACCGCCGCCGCTGAAGGTGACGGTGATGCCGTACAGGGTCTTGCCCGCGTTGATGGCGAAGTTGAACAAAGGAGCCGGGATCATGCCGATAACGAGCACGGCCGCAGCGAGCATCCCCGCGCCTGCGGAGGCGAACCAGCCGTTGTCGGGCGGGGCCACTTCTGTGGGCGTCTTCTCTTCCGTGAAGGCGTGGCGGAACAGGGACAGGTAGTAGTAGATGGCGATGGCCGAGTTCAACACCAGGGTAATGACCAGCCAGTTGTAGCCGTGGTCCCAAGCCGAGGTGATGAGGAAGAACTTGCCCATGAAGCCCATGGTCGGCGGCAGGCCGACAAGGGCAAAGGCCCCTGCGGCCAGCGAAAACGCCAGGGCCGGAGCCTTCTTGTACAGGCCGTTCAGGTCGGTCAGCTTGAGATTGCGGCCATCCGAGGCCACACGGCTGACGACCCAGAACACGAGCAGGTTCATCACGAGATAGGCCATGCCGTAGAAGGCGGCCGCGCCGATACCTTCGGGGGTGCCGGAGACCAGGCCGACCATGATGTAGCCCGCATGGGCCACGGACGAGAAGCCGAGCAGCCTCTTGATGTCCGTCTGGGCCAGGGCCGACAGGTTGCCGAAGGTCATGGACAGCGCACCCAGCACCGCCAGGATGGTGGTGATCTCCAGACCGGGCTTGAGAAGCACGGCCAGGCGGCACAGGACCACTATGGCGCCCATCTTGGGCATGGTCGCCACGAAAGCGGCGGTCTCGTTGCTGGCGCCCTGATAGACGTCCGGGCACCAGAAGTGGAACGGGAACAGGGCCAGCTTGAAGAACATGCCGCCCAGGAAGAGCGACAGGCCCACAACAGCCATGGGCTGGTCGGCGAACGACCAGGACTTGTTCATGAGCTCGGCGATGTAGGTCGTGTGCTGGGTGGCCATGATGTAGGACAAGCCGTACAGGGCCAGAGCCGTGGCGACCGCGCCGAACATGATGTACTTGATGCCCGCCTCGGCCGCGCCCTTGTCCTTGGCGCGCAGCGGGATGACCGCATACATGGAGTAGGAGGCCAGCTCCAGGGCCAGGTAGATGGTGATCAGCTCCACGGAGGAGGCGAGCAGCATCAGGCCAAGGGTGGAGAAGCCGAGCAACATGTAGTAATCGGCCCGTTTGCCCTCCTCAAGGGTGGGCTGGCGCGAGGCGTTGAGGACGACCACGTAGAAGCCGAACGTGATGACGATCTTGAAGAACTGGGACATGAGGTCCACTTTGTAGACGTCCCAGAACATGGTCCCGTGCAGATGGAAGCCGGTGATGGTCACGAAGAAGGCGGCGCAGGCGCCGAAAGGCAGCCACCGCTCGACAGGCGGTTTCCACTCCCTGCTGCCGAGGGACTGGACCATGAGGGCCAGCACCATGCAGAGGAAGAACAGCTCCGGGACAAGCGCAGTGATGTTGAAGTTCACGTCGTTATCCCCCTATTCCTTTTCCGCCGTAGCGTTCAAGACGTCAGCGGCGGCTGTTTGCAACGGTTGCACGATTTCCACGACAGCCACCTTCCGGCTGTCGAAGTCTTCGAGCAGCTTGTTCACGGAGGGATCGATGATCTTGAAGAACGGGGTGGGCGCAAGGCCGATCCAGAACACGAACACGGCCGGAATGGTCAGGTAGATCCACTCGCGGGCGTTGAGGTCGCGCCAGGTCTTGGCCGTGCTGGGCTTGCCCCAGGCCAACTTCAAAGACACTCGGAACATGTAGGCCGCCCCCAGGAGCGCACCGGGAAC
This sequence comes from Desulfovibrio sp. Fe33, assembly GCF_028532725.1. Lineage (NCBI taxonomy): Bacteria > Pseudomonadati > Thermodesulfobacteriota > Desulfovibrionia > Desulfovibrionales > Desulfovibrionaceae > Desulfovibrio > Desulfovibrio sp. Fe33. The sequence goes on along the minus strand of NZ_JAQKGU010000004.1, from coordinate 152,098 downwards.
CAGGAGCATACCCAGAATCGTGGACTGCTCAAAAGCGCCGATGAACACCAGAATCTCGCCGACAAACCCGTTGGTTCCCGGGAAGCCGAAGGACGCAAGCGCCATCAGCCCCCAGAAGAACATGAAGGCGGGCAGGTACTTGCCCAGGCCCATGTTGTTCGAGATTTCACGGCTGTGGCTGCGTTCGTAGACCGCGCCGATCATCATAAAGAGCGCGCCCGTGACGATGCCGTGGTTGAGCATCTGGAAGAGCGCGCCTTCAACACCGCGCTGGTTGAACAGGAATATACCCAAGGTGACGAAGCCCATGTGGCCCACCGAAGAGTAGGCGACCAGCTTCTTGATGTCCGTCTGGCCCAGGGCGATGGCTCCGCCGTACAGGATGGACACGATGGAGATCGCGATCATCATGGGGGCGAAGTATTCCGAAGCCGCCGGGGTCAACGGCAGGCAGAAGCGCAGGAAACCGTAGGTTCCCATCTTCAGCAGGACTGCCGCCAGAATGACGGAACCCGCCGAAGGCGCCTGCACGTGAGCCGCGGGCAGCCAGGTATGGAACGGGAACATGGGGACCTTGATGGCGAAGGCGAGCGCCATTGCCAGGAAGGCCCAGAACTGGAAGCGGAAGCTGAAGTTCATCTGCATCAGGTCCGGAATGGAGAAGGTCCCGCCCGTGACCCTGAAGGCCACGATGGCCGCCAGGAGCAGAGTGGACCCCGCCAGGGTGTACAGGAAGAACTTGAGCGACGCGTACTTGCGGTCGTCGCCGCCCCAGACCGCGATGAGCAGGTACATGGGGATGAGCATGGCTTCCCAGAACACGTAGAACAGGACCAGGTCCAGGGCGCAGAACACGCCGAGCACCGCGGATGTCATGAACAGCAGGCAGAAGTGGAATTCCTTCACCCGCTTACCGATGTAGGTCCAGGAGCACATGACGCACAGCGGCAGGACCGCGATGGTCAGCAGGACCATGAGTATGCTGATTCCATCCACACCGAGGTAGTACTGCAGGCCCCACTGGTGGACCCAGTCTATCTTCTCGACGAACTGGAAATCGGCGTTGAGTTTGAAGCCCGTGAGCGGCACTGCGAGCAGACACTCGATGAGGGACACCGCCATGGTGTAGTATCTCACCACCTGCGGAGCCCGCAGGAAGAAGAGTCCGCACGCCGCAACGAGCGGGAATGCGATCAATATCGTGAGTACCGGATATCCGAAGTCCAAAATGAGCTCTCCTTAGATTGTCCGGCTTAGCCGAAGTACCATACCAGGGCGAAGATGCCCAAACCCAGAACGGCGGCCAACGCCAGGTAGTCCTGCAGGTTGGCTGTCTGGACCTTGGCCCCCAGCCTTCCGAGGTTCCTGACGGTGTAGGCGCTGCCGTCCACCACCGTATCGATGCCCTTCTTGTCGAACCAGGAAGTGCCGTCACCCATGCCGATGAGCGCCCGCAGGCCGACGGTCCGGTAGACCTCGGTCCAGATGTCGTCCACCTTGGCCGAAGGCCAGCAGAAGACCTTCATGGTCACCTTGCCTATGAGGCGGTAGAACCAGTCGAAGTCCAGGTTGAGCGCCTTGTGCGGGGTGATGATGTAGCGGGTCAGGTAGAAGGCCAGGCCGGAGAAACCGAGCAGCAGGCCCGAGTTGATGACCTTGTCCATGGTCCAGGGAACAAAGGCGTGCTCCACTTCCATGGGGAGGTAGCGATAGAGCATATCGGGGTAGACGCCCTGTGCGATGCACAGCAGGCCGCAGATGGCCATGCCCACGTACATGTTGACGGGCAGCGGCTTGACCTCGCCCGTGAACTCCTTCTTGCGTCCCCAGAACGCGAAGTACGGGAGCTTGATGCCCACCGAGATGAACGTACCGACAGCCGCGATCTCCATGCCCAGGGCAAGGAAGGTGCGGTGGTGTTCGGCTGCGCCGGCAATGGTCATGGTCTTCGAGATGAAGCCGTTGAACAGCGGCATTCCGGAGATGGAAAGAGCCGCGACCATGTACCAGACCATCACCCAGGGCAGCTTGGTGGCCAGGCCGCCCAGTTCGTCCAGTTTGGCCGTGCCGACCGAGTACAGAATCGCGCCGGTGCCCATGAAGAGCAGGCCCTTATACAGGATGTGCGCGTAGGCGTGGGCCACGGCGCCGTTGAGGGTCATGGCCGTACCGATGCCGATGCCGGCCACCATGTAACCGACCTGGGAAACGATGTGATAGGACAGAATGCGCCGGGCGTTGTTCTCGATGCACGCGAAGAGCACTCCGTAGATGGCCATGACCGTACCGGCTATGGCCAGAACCTCCCAACCGGCGAAGCCCCGGCAGAGGACGTAAACCGCGGTCTTGGTGGTGAAGGCGCACATGTAAACGGCACCCGCCACGGAGGCGCGGGGGTAGGCGTCGGGCAGCCATGCGTGCAGAGGCACCACGGCGGCGTTGACGCAGAATCCGGCCAGGATCAGCCAATCGTAGAGATGGGCCTCGGCCGGGTTGACGCCGTCAAAGGCGAATCCGCCGGTGGCCTTGTACTTGAGCAGCAGGCCGGCCAGCAGGAAAAGGCCGCCCACGGTGTGATACAGGAAGTAGCGGAAACCGGCGTTGACGGATTCCTTGGTTCTGGCCTGCCAGATAAGGAAGGTGGAACCGATGGACATCAGTTCCCAGAACAGGAAGACCGCCAGCAGATCGCCCGCGAACACGCAGCCGAATCCGCCCGCCACGTACAGGGAGGCGCAGACATAATGCCCCCTGTCCTCCACGTGCATCCCGTAGATGCAGCCGATGAAGGATATGACGGCGAAGACCTGGCCGAAGACGATGGACAGTTTGTCCACGCGCCCGAAGGTCAGCGTCTGGTCAAGGTAATGCAGGTTTCCATAAAGCCCCGGCTCCACCGAAAAGATGGAGTAGATGGCGACAAGCGGCGGTATGATGGCCAGCGCTCCCCGCAACGCCTTGTTCTTCCACAGGCTTGTGGGCACGAACGGCACCAGCAAGGCCAGAATGAGGAAGCCCGCGGCGGGGTGAATGAAGATATCAGTCCCCATAGTAGTCCTCCTTGCGGGCGATGAACGGCTGGACGATCTTCTTCATGATGATGACCATGGCCAGCCCGACGACAAGGCCGAATCCGGCAAAGAACCCGGGGTACTTATCGAGGCCGAAGTGCGGGTGATGCGTGACGAACGGGACGTTGAGCAGCAAAAGCACGCCCAGCGTGACGAAGAAGATGGTCCTCCACGTCTTCCAGTTGTCTCTCCATTTGGCGAGGATCTCGCCTAAACCTTTCTGACTCATATATACCCCCTAGAACTTGCCGAAAGCGTTGACGAAGTTCAGGAACGTCTGCGGATACAGACCCAAGAACACCGAGATGAACGCCGTTACGCACAGCGGAATGACCATGGTCATGGACGGCTCGTTGTACTGGCCGATATTGGCCTCGGGCCGGGGCTTCTTGAAGAAGGCCCGGTAGGTGATGGGCACGAAGTAGCCCGCGTTGAGCGCCGTCGAGAGGAGCAGCGCGCAGAGCAGCGGCCACTGGTGCGAATCAAGCGTGCCGTTGACCAGGTACCATTTGGAGACGAAGCCGCACGCCGGCGGCATACCGATCATGGACAGGGAGGCGATGCCGAATGCGCCGAAAGTCAGCGGCATACGGCGTCCCAGGCCGTCCATGAGGCTGATCTTCTTCAGGTGGCAGGCGACGTAGATGGCGCCTGCGGCCATAAAGAGCGTGATCTTGGAGAAGGCGTGGTGAGCGATGTGCATGACGCCGCCCTGCACCGCCGTATCCACCAGCATGGTCACGCCGATGACGACGTAAGAGAGCTGGGCCACGGTCGAGTAGGCCAGCCGCGCCTTGATGTCGTCCTTGGTCAGGGCGATGAACGAGGCCACGGTCAGGGTGAAGGCCGCGATGTAGGCCGTGCCCAAACCGATGCTCAGGTCGCCGAGCCAGGTGCCGGGCGAGCCGACGTAGATCTGGCTCATGGTCAGGGCCGCGGCGGTCTTGGTGCCGAAGGCCGATAGCACGATGCGGCTGACGCAGAAGACGCCCGCCTTGACGACCGCCACAGCGTGCAGCAAGGCCGAAACCGGAGTGGGCGCGACCATTGCCGACGGAAGCCAGTTATGGAACGGCATGAGAGCCGCCTTGCCGATGCCGAAGATGAACAGCCAGTAGGTGAGAGCCACCAGTCTGGGATGCTCGGCCACGACCTGGGCGGAGAACATGCCGTGCTGAATGTCGGTGAGGTTGAAGTCGAGGTTGCCGACCAGCACGTAGGTCAGGACCATGGCGGGCAGGAGGAAGAGCTTGGAGGTACCCATCAAGTAGATGATGTACTTGCGGGCTCCGATCTTGGCCTCCTGATCCTCATGGTGATAGACCAGCGGGTACGTGAACACGGTGATGACCTCGTAGAAGAGGTAGAGCGTGAACACGTTGGCCGACAGGGCCACGCCCACGGCGCCGAAGATGGCCACCGCGAAGCAGACGTAATAACGGGTCTGCGCGTGCTCGTTCAGCCCGCGCATGTAGCCGATGTTGTAGCTGGTCACGAAGAACCAGAGGAACGGGGCGATCAGGGCGAAGACCATGGACAGCCCGTCCGCCGCGAAGGCTATGTTGATGCCCGGCAGGATGGTGGTTACGTGGTAGTACAGGACCTGTCCGGAGAGGACTTTCGGCGCCATCCAAAGCACCGAAACGAAGGTCAGGAACGCACCGATGAAGCTGATCGCCTCACGCCGGTTATCATCCCCCCGACAAAGGTAGATGAAAAGAGGCGTGAGGAGCGTGAACACCACCGGCAGAAGAATTGGGCTGTATGTAGTTACACCTTCCATCATAGCTATTCCTTCAGGGTAGTGATGTCACTGGATTTGGCGGATTTGAAACGTCTTGCGACCACCACGATCATGGCCAGGACCAACGTGGCTTCGGCAGCGGCCAGCCCCATGACGAACAGGGTTCCGAGCTGCCCCAGGACCGCGCTGAAGTCGGTCAGTTGCGCCGCCGCCACCATGGACAGGCCCGCGCCGTTAAGCATCAGCTCCACCGAGATCAACATGCCGACAAGGCTCCTGCGCTGGGTCAGGCCGTACAGGCCCGCGCACAGGAGAATCAGTGCGACGATTTGGTATAAGGTCAATGCGCTCATTTATTTCTTCCCCCTCTTTTCCCAGACCAACAGGACGGCGCCGGACATGGCGACCATCAGGATGACCGAGATAAGTTCGAAGGGCAGGAAGTAGGATTCGAGCAACCCTTCACCGAGCTGCTTGATGGTCACTTCCACCGGCACGGACACGGACTCAGAGGGCCGGGTCAGGACCAGCCAGCCCAACAGGGCCGCCGGGGCCATGGTGGCAGCCAGTCCGTAGACATAGCGCTTCATGGGCGCTGCGCCCGCCTCGTCGCCGCCCTTCTCCGCCCGGGTCAGCATGACCGCGAAGAAGATCAGGACGCTGACCGCGCCGACATAGATGAGCAACTGCATGAAGGCCATGAACGGGGTCGCCAGAAGGAGATACATCCCGGCCACGCCGATGAGCGTGGTAATCAGGCCGATGAGGGCCCGCACCAGGCTGCTGCTCGACACGGCGAGAACGGCCCCGCCCAAAATGACGAGCGTGTACACGCCGAATGCTATTTTTGCCAAGACTTCCATATTACGCCTCCTTCTCCGCCGCGGCCGAAACGGCCTCGGTCTTGGGGACAGGCGCGGAAAGCTCCGTGGCCTGTTCCTTGAGCCGGGCGAGAAGATCGATTTTCATCTCTTTCCTGGAAGTCGCCACCCAATAGATATTATTGGAGAATTTGAGCGACTTTGCCGGGCAATTCTCAATGCAGGTGCCGCACAGCGAGCACAGGGAATAATCGTAGAGGAATTTGGCCGGATTCTTGGGGGCCTTGGGCTTCGAAACCTTTTCCCCCGCTTCCTCGGCCGCCTTCATGGCCGCTTCCTCCTCGGCGGTGAGCTTGGGAGGCTTGGACTTGACCACGGTCAGACATTTGCTCGGGCAGTTGGTCACGCACATCATGCAGGAGATGCACTTGGGCGTGGCCGGATCCTTGGGCTTGCCGATAAGCTCGACATGCCCGCCGTATGTTTCCAGATTCTCGTCGTCGATGACCTGGCGCGGATAGTGGACCGTGACCAGGGGCTTGCAAAAATACTTGCCCGTGATCTTGAGGCCGACAATCAGGGACCAGCAGTCAATGAGCGGCTGAATTACATTTTCCTTGAATTTACCCATTGTTACTCCCCCTACAACTTCATGATCAGCGCGGTGGCCAACAGGTTGGCGGTGGCCAGCGGCAGCAACCATTTCCAGTTGATGTTCAGCAGTTGGTCGAACCGAACGCGGGGGAAGGTCCAACGTGCCCAGACCATGAGCGTCAGCAGCGCGTAGGTCTTGATGAGCATCCACCACCATCCCTCAATGCCGGGGAAGGGGCCGTTAAACCCGCCCAGGAACAGGACGGAACAGACGGAACACATGACCACCATATAGCCATACTCGGCCATGAAGAAGAGGCCGAAGCCCATGGACGAATATTCGGTGTGGAAACCGGCGGTCAGCTCGGACTCGGCCTCGGCCAGGTCGAACGGAGCGCGGTTGGTTTCGCCGAACATGGCGATGATGAAGATGATGAAGGCCAGGGGTTGCTTCCAGATAAACCAGTTGCCGATATGGCCGTCCTGCATGTGAGTGATATCCAGCAGGCTCAGGCTGCCGGTCATGAAGGACACGGTCAACACGGTCAGCAGCAGCGGGATTTCGTAGGCCACGGTCTGCGACACGGCACGGGCCGCGCCGAGAACGCCCCACTTGTTGTTGGAGGCCCAGCCCGCCAGGATGACGGCCAGTCCGTTGAAGCTGGAGAAGGCCAGGATCAGGAGCAGGGCAAGGTTGACGTCCATGCCGATCAGCACCGGGCCGTACGGGATGGGCAGGAAGAGCAGCAGCACCGGCAGCATGGACAGGAGAGGCGCGAGCCAATAAAGGACGGCGTCCGCGTTGTCCGGGGTCAGGAGTTGCTTGCCCATGAGTTTCAAACCGTCGATGAGCGGCTGCAACACGCCGTGGGGGCCGACCTCGAAGGGACCGGGGCGGCGCTGGATGTGGCCCGCGAACTTACGCTCGCAGTAGACCCACACCAGGGCGTTGAGCCCCAGCCAGATCATGGCGGCAACCGCTGCAATGATCAACGGTATCAGATTACTTAAGAATGCATTCATTGATTTCCCCCTACCGGTCGATTTCAGGAATAATCAGGTCCAAGCTGCCCAGGATGGCAACGGCATCCGCCAGGAGCGTGCCGTTGGCGGCCTCGGCGAACGCGCTCAGGTTGGAAAAACCCGGTGCGCGCAGCTTGATACGGTACGGGACCTTGCCGCCGTCGGAAGCGACGTAGACGCCGATCTTCCCGCGGCCACCTTCCACATTGAAGTAGGCCTCGCCCGCCGGCGGTTTCATCGCCGGTTTGGGAGCCTTGTCCACGATGTAGCCGCCCTCGGCGGAGGGCAACTGTTCCAACGCCTGCTCGATGATGCGCATACTCTGCTCCATCTCGGCGAGACGGACCTTGTAGCGAGCCATGGAACAGCAGGAATCCTGCGTGGGAATCTCGAAATCGAAACGGTCGTAGACCGAATACGGTTCGGCCCTGCGCACGTCGTAGGGGACTCCGGCGCCACGCAGCACGGGACCGGTACAGCCGTAACGGCGGCACATGTCCTGGTCGATGATGCCGATATCCTCGACTCGACGCCGGAGGATAAGGTTTTCGGTGACGAGATCATGATACATGGGCAGTCTCGCGCGGAAGTGCGGGATGAATTCCTTCATCAACTCTATGCACTTGTCGTCGAGATCCATCTGCAGGCCGCCGACGCGGAAATTGCTGTAGGTCAGCCTGGAGGCCGACGGCCTCTGCAGGATGTCCAGAATCATTTCACGATCATCGAAGGCGTACATGATGGGCGTAAACGCCCCGAGGTCGAGGATGTAGGCGCCCCACCACAACAGGTGGGAGGTCAGACGGTTGAACTCGGTCATGATGACCCGCAGATACTCCGCCCTTTCCGGCACCTCGATGCCCATCAGTTTTTCGACAGCGCCCACGTAGGCCCAGTTCCAGGCCATGGCGTGGCCGTAGTCGACGCGGCCCATGTTGGGGATGAATCCTCCCCAGGTCTGGGTCTCGCCCATTTTTTCATGCATTCGGTGCAGGTAGCCCAGCACGGGCTCGGCGCGAACGATGTATTCGCCGTCAACCTCGATCACGATCCGCAAAACGCCGTGCGTGGACGGGTGTTGCGGACCCATGTTGATAATCAAGGTACCGTCCTGCTTCCCGGCCTCGAACTTCTGGGTGTAGAAATCACCCTTCATCTGTTCTAAATTTTGGTAAGCCGACATATACTCTCAGTCCGGTTTTTAATACCGACCGGTCGCCCCGGCCTACGCATCGGAGGCCTCCCCGGCCTCCGCTTCCGCAAACAATGCTTCCACTTCCCGTGAACAGGACACGACTTCACCCAAGGCGAGCACATCCTTGATGGATTTGCGCGTCTTGGCGTCCTTGCGCAACGGGGAGAGATCCTTGTCCTCCACCGCCAGGAGCAACGGCACGAGGTTCGGATTGCCCTCGAAGACCACGCCGTGGAAATCACGGGTCTCGCGTTCATGCCATTCGGCCCCGGAAAAAACGGAGTCGATGGACGGGACCACCGGATTGTCCTTGCTCAAGAGCACGCGGAGGACGATCCGTTCGTTTATGGTCCATCTGTTGAAATGGTACTGCACGAGGAACCCCTCCTCGAAGTCCATGGCGAATATATCCTCAAGGGAATACTCGGCTTCGCGCAGTTTCCTCGCGGCCTTGACGATCTGGCCCGGAGCCAGAAAGACCGACCACACATGCCCCGTAACGGCCGGGTCCTGTTTGGCAACGCACAGTGTCGCCACCCCTTCCAAAGCCTGCAACATGGCTAGCCCTCCACCTTGGCGGCGACGGGCCACCAGCGTTTACCTGTGATCAGGCGCTGCAGCTCGAAAAACCCTTCGAGAAGACCTTCGGGCCTGGGCGGACAGCCCGGCACGTAGACATCCACGGGAATGAGCGTGTCCACACCCTGGATCACGTTGTAGTTGTCCTTGATCTTGAAGGGACCGCCGGAGATGGCGCAGTTGCCCATGGCGATGACCCACTTGGGACCGGGCATCTGCTCATAGAGCCGGACCACGGACGGCGCCATCTTCTTGGTCACGGTGCCCGCCACGATCATCACGTCGGACTGGCGCGGCGAGGGCCTGAAGACCTCCGCCCCGAACCGGGCCATGTCGAACCGGGCCATGCCGGTGGCCATCATCTCGATGGCGCAGCAGGCCAGACCGAAGGTCATGGGCCACAGGGACATGGAACGGCAGACGTCGAAGATGTCCTGAGCCAGTTTCATGTTGACGATGGGCGGATCCATATGGTGACCGCCGGTCGTCAGCATATCCTGTTGCACTACTGAATCCTGCGCGGCCATGTGAACACCCCTTTCGCCCAAAAATAGATGACGGAAAGAATAAGGAAAAACAGGAAGATGAAAACCTTCACGAACGGAACCCAGCCCTCGGCGTCAGCATACGCCGTGGAAACCGGGAAGAGGTAAAGGACGTCAACGTCGAAGGCCAGGAAGATCAGGGCGTATACATAATAGGATACACCCCACCTAGCCCACGAACTGCCGTAGGGGACCATGCCGCACTCGTACGGCATTCCGATATCCCCTCCCCTCGCTTTGGGGGCGAGCAGTCCTGCCAGGATCAACGGCCCGATGGCAAAGAGCAAGCCAGCGAGCAAAAACAAAACGATTGCAAAATGCAGCCAGTCGAAAATCATACCCCATCCTTTGGCAGTAAAATTGCGGGAATCCTGAAACAAAAAATTTTCAAGAATTAACGAGTTCCATGCCCCGAAAAAAGGGCTAAGTCAAGCACCTTGCGCTTTTTTTCGTTTAGAACCCACCTCCTAAGTATGTAATTTTCCACAATCTGCTACGCGGTCCGCGGAACCGCAATCCAACGCTCTATTTCACCCCCGCCAAGGCGCTGAATATGGATTGCGGACAACAAAAAGGGCGTTTCCCACACACGAAACGCCCACGAAAATCCGCCGAAAAACAAACCGTCTATTTTGATGAATCATATTCGGCGAAGGTGCCGAAGTCCGCGCATCTCTTTTTCTTGGCTCCGTACATTGCCGCGTCAACGCGGCTGATGAGGGTCACGGTGTCCTTGCCGTCCTCAGGGTAGAAACTGATGCCGACGGTCGCGCCGATGGTCAGCGTCCGGCCGTCGATGTCGTAAGGCCGCCGGACCACGTCGAGGAGGCTGCGGGTGAAGTTGAAGACCCCTTCCTGATCCGTGATGCCGGACAGAAGAATGCCGAACTCGTCTCCGCCCAGACGCGCCAGCGTGTCGGATTCCCTGGTCCGGCGCTGCAGCCGCTCGGCGACCATGCGCAGCAGATCGTCCCCGGTCTGGTGCCCATAGGTGTCGTTGACGCTCTTGAAGGCGTCGAGATCGACGAACAACACGGCGGCCCTGGTTCCATACCGCTTCGCCACGGCCAGCGTGTGCTCCATCCGGTCGAAGAAACGGTACCGGTTGGCGACGCCGGTAAGGCTGTCGCGGGTGGCCAGCCGTTTGAGCTCCAGCTCGACCATCTTGCGTTCGGTGACGTCCTCTAGGACTCCTTCGACGAATTCGCCTTCGGCTGTCCGGATCAACCTGGAGGATTCCGAGCACCATACGACCTCGCCGTCACGCCTTCGCAGACGAAACTCGAAACCGCTCACGGCCCCTTGCCGGTGAAGGAGATCCTGATAAACGCTCTGCTCGCTCTCGTCCGCCATGAACAATTCCCTGAAGCCGGGTCTGCCGACCACATCCTCCACGCGCTCGTACCCAAGGATACGCAGCATGGCGGGGTTGACCTCCAGGAACTCGCCGTTCGCGCCGCTCTGGAAAATCCCCTCGATGGCCCGCTCGAAGATGGAGCGGTACTTTTCCTCGGCCACGATCAACGCGGCTTCGGTTTTGCGCCGCTGCTCCACTTCCCGCTCAAGCAACACCTTTCGGCGATGCATTTCCAGAAACGCTTTGACCTTGCTGAGGAGGATATTCCCGTCCACGGGCCGGAGAAGGTAGTCCACGGCCCCGGTTTCGTAGCCCTGGCGCACGTTGTCGTCATCCTGGAAGATGGCGGTGATGAAGATGATGGGCACGTGACGGCTGCGCTCGTGCTCCTTGATTTTCGACGCGGCTTCATACCCGTCCATGCCGGGCATCTGGATGTCGAGAAGAATCAACGCGAAATCGTTATCGCGCGCCAACTCCACGGCCTCGCCGCCGCTTTCCGCCGCGATCACCCGGCAATCAACGTCGCGCAGCATGTGGCCGAGCAGAGCGAGATTGGTCCGGGAATCGTCGACTATGAGAATTTTCTGCTCAAGGTCACTCATATTGCCCCCTAGGCGATTTGTCCTCCCGGCACGGGAACCTTTACGAGCCGCACGCCGCCCTCGATCGGCTCTCCCTTAAGCACAAAGTCGAAGCGGTCGAGATCCATGCACAAATCAAAGTCCTCTTCCGGGCAGTCCTCTCGGGCGTCGTCGAAGAACTTGGCGGCGGTGTCCACGTCGTGAAGAAAATTCTTCAATGTCTTGAAGCTGTTGGGATATCCTTCAATCTCATTTTTGATATACATGGCGCACATCATGTCTTCCTGGGCGCGCATGGTCCCGCCGGTGCCCATGGCCACCAGGGTGACGACTTCGGGCTGTTTGGCCCGAACGTACTCCACCACGGCATTGGCGTTGACGAAGGAGCCCATGAGGACCTCGTCCGCTTCGGTGCAGACCATGAGCCCCCGAGTGCCCGCGTTGGTCACATGCAGCAGGGTCTCGCCCCGGATGTCCACCTTTTCGATGAGCGCGGGAGAGTTGAGGTAATCGAATTCACTGGTCGGAACGTCGACCAGTTCGCCGATGACCTTGCCTCCGCGCTCGGCGGCCATGGCCCGCGCCCTGTCCAGACTGTCGGTGACGATGTATTCGGCCGCGCCGCCGGCGACCAGGAAGCAGCCCAGAGTGGTGGAACGGAAAACGTCCACGATTATGACCAGCCCCTTGGCGCGCTTTGCGCCGGATAAGCACTCAACAACATTTACTATCATCGGACAATCCTGTCGGTTTTGCGCCGGACCGCACCCGCTCCGAAAGACCTCGTCAACCAGTTGAATCCAAAGCGAAACACGGAGCCCGGAATTTATTTACAATTTCTCTTAAACCGTCCGCCCCCGAACAGTAAAGGGCTTTCCTCCCGGTTGACGGACCGCCGAATATCATGCAAACGGGCGGCATGATGAAAAATCGCGTACTCGTTACCGGCGGCTCGGGATTCCTCGGCTCGCACCTGTGCGAACGGCTTTTGGACATGGGCCGCGAGGTCATCTGCGTGGATAATTTCTTTACGGGAAGCAAAAGCAACATCCTGCACCTGCTGGACAACCCCTATTTTGAAGTGGTCCGGCACGACGTGACCTTCCCGCTCTACGTGGAAGTGGATGAAATCTACAACCTGGCCTGCCCGGCCTCGCCCATCCACTACCAACACGATCCGGTGCAAACCACCAAGACCTCGGTTCACGGGGCCATCAACATGCTCGGGCTGGCCAAACGGCTCAAGGCCAAGATTTTCCAGGCGTCCACCTCGGAGGTGTACGGCGACCCCGAAGTCCATCCCCAGCCCGAGGGATACTGGGGCAACGTCAATCCCATCGGCCTGCGGTCGTGCTACGACGAAGGCAAACGGTGCGCGGAGACCCTGTTTTTCGACTACCATCGCCAGCACAACCTGCGCATCAAGGTTTGCCGCATCTTCAACACCTATGGGCCGCACATGGCCATGGACGACGGGCGGGTGGTTTCCAACTTCGTCATCCAGGCGCTCAAGGGCCAGGACATCACGGTTTACGGAGGCGGAGAGCAAACCCGCAGCTTCTGCTACGTCACCGACATGGTTGACGGCATGATCCGGTTCATGGAGGACACGGACGACGAATTCATCGGCCCCATGAATCTGGGCAATCCCGACGAATTCACCATCCGCGAACTGGCGGAGGCGGTCATCGACCTGACCGGCTCGAAGTCAAAAATCGTCAACAGGCCCCTTCCCTCGGACGACCCCATGCAGCGCAGGCCCGACATCTCCCTGGCCCGGGAAACGCTGGGTTGGGAGCCCACCGTGGCCCTGCGAACCGGGCTTTCCCGGACCATCGAATACTTCGAGGGCAAGCTCAATTCCCTATAATCCGGAATTGAGAAGACGGATGACGAGGGTCCAACGCGAAGCGGCCGGGGGAGAATATCCCCCGGCCGCTTCGCGTTGGACCGGACCCGCTATTTTCCGGCGAGCTTCGCTTCTATCATCATTACATATGGTTCAAGGCCCGAAGGCAGGTCCTCCGGCCACTGGAAGAGCCCGGGCCTCGGTTCTCCGGCCACGCGGGCGACCACTTCCGCCATGGCGCGTTCGTCTGCCGGATCGGGGAAAATCCAACGCTGCGGCAGGAAATACGCGCTGCCGTTCATTGCGCTCGACACGGACCGGCAACCGCAGGCCAGGGCTTCAAGCACGGCGTTCGAACAGGCGTCGTAAAAGGAGGCCAGGATGAAGACGTCGGCGGCGCGGTAAAAGGCGGGCATATCGTCCACCCGGCCCAGGAACCGCACCCTGTCGGCCACCCCGAGCTCCCGGGCCTCCCGCTCATACTTGGCGGGGTTGCGCCCGCCAGCCACGTGCAGGACGAAGTTCTCGGGCAACAGGGACAGCATCCCCACGAGATGCCGCACGCCCTTGAGGGCGAAATTTGTTGCCGCCGTGGCCACGACCACCTGGTCCTCGCGGATGCCGGACGCGGCGCGCAACCGCAGCCGCTCCTGATCTTCGACCGGCGAAAACCGCTCAAGGTCGGGACGGTTGTAGATCACGTCGATACCCTCCGTGCGGAGGAAGGGATGGGCCTCGACCAGCCAGTCGCGGACCAAATGAGAGACGCAAACGATGCGCGGAGTCCGCTTCATGCGAATGCGGTCGATAGCGAAAATAGCCCAGTTGCCGGGAGAAAGTTTCCGGCGGAACATCTTGAAGGAACGGGCGAACCCCTCGGGCCACGCGCGCCGGGAGAGTTCCCAGAACTTGGAGATGGGGCCGCCGCCGATGCGCAGGATATCCTGATTCAGGGTTTTGCCCATGCCGAAAACCAGATCATAACCGCCCCGCCGACACGCCCTGTCCGCCGCATAGGCGAACCACAGCAGCTTGACCAGCCTGAAGGCCCCGAATCTGCCCAGCACCACGGGCTCCACTCCATCCGGCGGCTCGGTCTCGCAGCGGGCGCAGATGAAATCCACCTCATGCCCGCGCGCAGCCAGCGCCTCGCTCAAACGCCAGGCAAAGGATTCCGCGCCGCCGTACCGGCTCAGCCGGGGCATGGTCACAGCCAGCCGCCCTCGTTTCACCGCTTTATCCATAGATCGGACTCTCAGTCGTTTCTCGATGTTCGCCAACCCAAAGGTTGCCCGCCGGGCCAAAGACGGCTATGCATTCCCAAATTCGAGGGGAACGCCATGTTTTTCGCCACACCCGCCTGGGACCTGCAACTTTTTCTGCTCATCAACCAGCACTGGCATTCGGGTCTGCTGGATTTCATCATGCCGCTCTTTTCGTCCATGGCGGTGCTCATGGTCATTCTCGCCGCCGCCCTGATCGCGGCCGTAATCAAGGGCGGGAAAAAGCAGATCATATTCTTTCTCGTCCTGCTTGCGGGCATGGGCATGTCGGATTTCACCACCAAGCTGGCCAAGGACCAGATTTTCCGGCTCCGTCCGCTCAACGTCGTGGCCGGGACCCGCTTCGTCGAGAACGGGCGCTGGCAGGCGCGACCGGACAATTTCGTCCGCACGAAGGAACGCGGCACGTCTTATCCCTCGGCCCATTGCGCCAACACCATGACCCTCGCCATTCTCGCCCTGCTCCTGTGGCCGGGCCTCAAGGGATGGCCGATTCTCGTGTCGCTCCTGTCGGGCTATTCCCGCATCTATCTGGGCAAGCATTTTCCCACGGACGTCCTGGCCGGATGGCTATGGGGCGTGGTCGTCGCCGGGGCGGTCTGGCTTCTCTGGAAGGAGCTTTCGCGCCGATACCCGGCCCTGCGCCCGGACTAATCCTCTATATCATCCGGGACGCCTGCCTGCCTGCGATAACGCCGGTAGACACGAATGCCCAGCCACCCGGAGACCACGAAAAGCACGATGCTCATGCCCACGGACAAGGCCACGCCCGTGGCGGATTCACGGTTCATTCCCGCGCCGAACAGTGCGAAGATGAAATTCTGCGGAATGTAGCCCAGGGTCGAGCCTACCACAAACGGCATAAGGGGAATGGAGCTGACCCCGGCGGCCAGATTCGTAATCAGGTTGGAGCCCAGGGGAAACAGCCGAATGGCCAGGGCCGTGTTGAACGGTTCGTGCTGGAGAAAACGGTTGATCTTGTGCACGCGGGGGCCGAGCTTGCGCTCCACCAGATCCCGTCCGCCCATGCGGGCGTAGAGGGCGGCCGCGGCGCATCCCAGGCCCGCGCCCAACGTGGACAGCACCGTGCCTCCGATGGCGCCGAAAGCAAAGCCGCCCAGAAAGCCGACAAGCTGGCGGGGAAGCCCCACGGCAGTGAAAGCCGCGCCCACGGCAAGAAAGATGACGACAGAAAGCGGCCCGCTCCCGAGCACATGGTCGTTGAACCACTGGGTGTCCGAAAGCATATCGCCCAATCCGATGGCCCTGGAGAGATACACGGCTCCGCCGAGAGCGGCGAGCATGATCAAGCCCTTGGCCAGGGATTTGTAATTCAGATTGGATTCTCGTTTATCCAAGGTCATTTTGCTCCCGCTGTATGCGGTAGTAGAGAATCAGCAAACAAACCTGGCCCAGGAAAAACAGCGGATCGCGCTGCAACCATCCGTAGGCCAACCCGGCCAGACCGGAAACCGCCAGGGCCGCCTGCGCCGGACGCGACAGGGAATATACCTCTTTGCCGCGCATTCGTAAAATCATGATTCGCGCGAAAAAAAGTCCCTGAACGGCCGCGGCCAGAAACAGCAGCCACCAGTACTCGGGCAGGCTCATGCCTATTTTTGCTCTTTGACGGTATAGCCGATGTGCCGCTTGATGAGCCACTTGACGCCGATGAGGTCATAGATGCCCGCCATGGCCCGATCCAGGGTGCCGTACTTGGACACGCCCGCCCCACGCTCCCGGTGGTTGACCTTGACCTCGCGGATGCGCGCGCCTTCCATCTTCATCAGAATGGGGAAGTAACGGTGCATGTTCTTGAACCGGGGAAGTCGGCGCAGCAAATCCGTACGCATGACCTTGAGAGAACAGCCGGTGTCGTGCACGCCGTCGTCCACGATGGAATCGCGGATCTTGTTGGCGATCCTCGACGATATGCGTTTGATGAAGGTATCCCTGCGCCTGGCGCGCCAGCCGATGACCATCTCGCAGTCATGGCCGAATGCGGCGAGCATGTCGGGGATGTCCGCGGGATCGTTCTGTAAATCCGCGTCCATGGTGACCACTATTTCCGACTCGACCGCGTCGAACCCGGCGCAAAAGGCCGCGGACTGGCCGCGGTTCTCGGCAAAGGCGACATAGCGCACTTCGGGATGTCTCTCGGCCAGCTCCCGGATCATGGAAAGGCTTCGGTCCGTGCTGCAGTCGTCCACGAACACGGCCTCCCAGGGGCGGCCCGTGGAGTCGGCCGCAGCCCTGATCTCGGCGAACAGGGTCTGCAGGTTGTCCTGCTCGTTGAAAACAGGCAGGACCACGGAAAATTTTTCTGCGTTGCTCATAGGGGTGATTCTCTACGGAATTCGGCTGCGGTTGTAAACTTCTAGCTTGCCCTTCCCCGGCCGGACAACGGCTCCGCCGGTTCATAAAACTATTTTGGAATTTTCTAGATTTTGTTGTTGACAATTTTCCGTCACCAACCTAGAAACCTCTTCTCACGTGACGCGGGGTGGAGCAGTACGGTAGCTCGTCGGGCTCATAACCCGAAGGTCGTAGGTTCAAATCCTGCCCCCGCTACCAAGGAAATCAAGCGGTTGCATCAAATCTGATGCAACCGCTTTTTTCTTGCCCTCCCATTTTCGCCAGCCCGCAGCGATTTTTTCCCCAACAAAAAAACACCTCTGACGACGATCGAAAAAATGCCGCAACCGCCCGCCGTATCCGGCTCATTCCACACGGTTCCCGGCCCGCCCCGGATTGTTTCAACCTCTCCCCGCTCCAACATAACGTATTTTTCCTGTTGACAATTCCAGCTGCCCAACTTAGATACTCCTTCTTACATGACGCGGGGTGGAGCAGTACGGTAGCTCGTCGGGCTCATAACCCGAAGGTCGTAGGTTCAAATCCTGCCCCCGCTACCAGGAAATCAAGCGGTTGCATCAAATCCGATGCAACCGCTTTTTTCTTGCCCCCCGGCTAAGAACCGCCATCCCGCCCATTCCGGCACTATTCAGAGACCGACACACCCTGACAGATCTGGAAGACGCATTGACGCTCCAACTTGGTTCAGGCATGTAGGAAAATAGGGGCGCAGGGTGTTCCGCGCGTCTCGATGAGCCCCGTCAACAGGTCATCTCTTCAGCTTCACCGCCAAAAGCGCGCTAAATCGAGGTTGATGCCATGAAGACTCTCTTGAAATTCTCCCCGGTAATCGTGGCCGTCATTCTGGCCATCCTGCCGACGCCGGAAGGTCTGAGCCCCCAGGCGTGGTATTTTCTCGCCATATTTGCGGGCGTCGTGGTCGGACTCATCATAGAACCGGTCCCGGCCGCCCTGGTGGGCCTGTCCGGCGTCGCCCTGACTGCGGTTCTCGGACTCATCGGCCCCACTCCCGAGGTCAACCGCAGTTGGGCCTTGTCCGGCTTCTCCAACGGCGTCATCTGGCTCATCTTTTCCGCCTTCATGTTCGCCCTGGGCTATCAGAAGACAGGGCTGGGCCGAAGAATCAGCCTCCTGCTCATCCGCCATCTGGGACGGTCCACGCTGGGCCTGGGCTACGCCATCGCCTTCTCCGACGCCATCCTGGCCCCGTTCATGCCGTCCAACACGGCGCGCAGCGCGGGCACCATATACCCCATCGCCAGCAATATACCGCCCATGTTCAATTCAACCCCGGAAAACGAACCGCGCAAAATGGGCGCATACCTGACCTGGGTCGGCATCAGCTCCACCTGCGTGACAAGCTCAATGTTCCTGACCGCCCTCGCACCCAACCTGCTGGCCGTGGACATGATCCAGAAAAGCGCCGGAGTGGCCATTTCCTGGGGCGATTGGGCCGCGGTCATGATCCCCGCCATGCTGCCCCTGTTCATCCTGACCCCATGGCTGGGCTACGTGATCTACCCGCCCACATTGAAGCACTCTCCCGAAGCCCCGTCCTGGGCCGCCGAGGAGCTGCGCAAAATGGGCCGCATCAGCACCAAGGAATTGATGATGCTCGGCTATGCCCTCCTGGCCCTCGTCTTCTGGGTATTCGGCAAGCAACTGCATGTGGATTCCACCGTGGCCGCCATCTTCGTTCTCGTTCTCATGGTTCTCACGGGCATCATATCCTGGGAGGACGTCATCACCAACAAGGGGGCATGGAACGTCCTGACATGGTTCGCCACTCTGGTCGCCATGGCCGCCGGGCTCAAGCAGACCGGAGTACTCGCCTGGGTGGGCAACATGATATCCACCAACCTGGCGGGCATGGCCCCGGCGACGGTGGTGCTCCTGCTGGTCGTCCTCTTTTTCGTGCTCCACTACTTCTTCGCCAGCACCACGGCGCACACCACGGCCCTGCTTCCCCTGTTCATGGCCACGGCCGCCCCGCTGGTGCCGCCCGAAATGCTGCCCAAGATCGCCCTCATGCTGGCCGGTTCCCTGGGCCTCATGGGCATCATCACGCCCTACGCCACCGGGCCGTCGCCCATATGGTACGGCGCGGGCTACATCAGCCAGGCGCGCTGGTGGGCGCTGGGCGGCATATTCGGCCTATTCTACCTGCTGTCGATGATCGCGGTCACGGCAATCTATCTCTAATCGTCCGACGCGCCCGGCGGCTTCACCGGGACAACCGTCGAATTCACGACGAAAAAGGCCCGGTCCATGGCCGGGCCTCCGCTTGTTCGACAAAAAACGGCTCTAAAGGGAGTGGTGGAACTCGATCAGATGCTGCAACGCGTCATCCATGGGATCGAAAATATCGGACAGGGTGACGGCATAAAGGCCGGCCGCCGCCCCGTGGGGCTCCGCACCGAACAGCGAGGGCAGATAGCCCGGTTCGTCGATATGGCTGGAGGAAAAGTCGGAACGGCCGTCGGAAAAAAGTTCGTTGTAGGTCAGGATATCGCCCCCGCGCCCGCCTTGCACACCGTGAAGATGAACCCCGCCCGGCGCCGCATGGTCTTCCATTTCCGGAATCAGGCCGCCCTTGGAGTCCGTGTGGTCCTGAACCTCGACGCCCTGCGGCTTGCCCGCATCGGCCCCTGCGGCGGTCTCCACATCAAGGGAGCCGTCGGTGAAGGCGAAAAGATAGATGCTGCCGGGCACGATTTCCCCGCCGTGCAGCTCGAAATCGGGCAGAGCCCCTTCCCGGGCCATTGTCAGGTAATCCTTGAAGACGACCACACCGCCGTCTTCGCCGGTCAGAATGAGATCAGCGCCTTCGCTGGAAAAAACGACTTCGGAAACAAAGAAGCCGAAAACGACCGGCACTCCGGGATGAAGCGTAAACTCGGCCACCTTTCCGGGGGCGGGAAGCTCCACCAGCATAGGGTTGTAAGAAGGTACTGATTCCGCCACGAGAGCCTCCTGATAATCAGAGACGGCACCTCCCAAAAGATGCCTTTCTTGAACCCTTCCGCCGCTGTCGTCGACACAGGCCGTGTAATGAATTCAGTCTCTTGAAGGAAATGACCGCCGGGATACATGAATGACGTCATCCGACGGGAGACCGTTGCGCCAGGTTGAAGCGAGACCATGCATATCGACTACAGGATTGACACCATAAAACTCTATACCACTTTACGACTGGCGGCAACCCCGGGCGGTTTTCCCGGCGGCCCGATTCGATATTCGGCGAGAAAAAACGCAGTCAACTGATCCGTTCGCCCACGCAGTCGGGTGCGCTTACCCGGTGGATTGTCGGGGAATATCCATGACAGGGCTTGCAACCCCGCCTTTTTTATGTCCATTATCCGCGCATTATGATTGTGTTCAACGACAACGCTGTGGGTGCGCTGGAATTCACCGTCACCTGGGAACAGGACGGCGAACAGCATGAGGAACGGTTCCTGGGCCGCAAAGTCAACCCGGTGAACGACATCTTTCCGCGCGACATGCGCGACGCCCTCGAGGGCAAGCGGGCCGGTGAATCCGTACGGTTCACCTACGAGCCGCGCCTGTGCATACCCCGACGCAAGGAAAGCCTCGTCCTGACCCTCGGCCGCGACCGGCTGCGCCGCAAGACCGTCTCGGGAGAACCGATACTCCCCCGCGTGGGCCGCTTTTATCCCCAAGGGCACATCGACGGCCTCCTGGACATCTACCCTGAGACCCTCACCCCGTTCAGGCTGACGGATATCGACGACGACACCTTCACTGCCGACCGCAACCACCCGCTGGCCGATATTCCGGTGACCATCGAAGCCAGAATCCAGTATCTGGAACCGCGCGAGACCGGCTCTTACGGTTCCCTGACCCACTGGCGCGAAGCAATCTGCGACTGGGGGCCTGGAATGCAGGCCATGCTCGACGGCGAGCCACCGGACTTCTTCCACCCCGCCTTCTTCGACCGGGAAAGGGACTTGGACGAGAATTGCCGCATTTCCACCCCGGACGGTGCGGCCCTGCGCAACTACCAACGCGTTCTCGACAGGTTCATCACCCCGGACATGCGCGTCCTGGATCTTTCCCCGGAGTCCGAACGACCTTCCGGAAAATACGACGCCGCCGTCTGCCTCTGTACGCTCGAATACATGGATCGCCCCGTAGATATCCTGCGCTATATCGCTTACTTCCTGTCCCCCGACGCGCCCGTGATTCTGGCTTTCACGAACGACTTCGATCCGGCCTGCGCCATCCGGGGCTGGCGGGAACTCCATTCCTTCGAACGCATGGGGCTTGCCCTCGAATACCTGCGCATGGCCGGGTTCACCGGCAACCCCGGCACTATTTCCATCCGCAACGACTGGCGCGACCGCGACGATCCCAGGTTCCTCGAAACCAAGGGAGTCAGCGACCCGCTGTTCGTGGCTTACGCGCACAAGCCCGAGTAGAAACCGCCGTACAGGAAGGTCCTCCCATACTTGAAGGCGGAACGGGAAACCGCCTTCGGCGGGCTTGTCGGATGATTTCGCCTCAAGCGAAAATAAAAAACTCCCGGAGGACGAATCCTCCGGGAGTTTTCATATACGGTCTTCTGCGGACGACTAGTCGTCGAGCTGAATGTCCTTGCCTTCGAGAACGCGGTTCATATTGCGCACGGCGCACATCTTGCCGCACATGGTGCAGGAATCCTTGTGCTCCGGCTCGGAGGACTTGCGGTATTCGGTGGGACGGACCGGGTCAATGGCCAGCTTGAACTGGGCGTCCCAGTCCAGGGCGGCGCGGGCCTTGGCCATGTTGTTGTCCCAATCCACGGCACCGGGGTAGCCCTTGGCGATATCGGCGGCATGGGCGGCGATGCGGGTGGCGATGATGCCTTCTTTCATGTCTTCCAGGGTGGGCAGACGCAGATGCTCGGCCGGGGTGACGTAGCAGAGGAAGTCCGCTCCGGACGCGCCTGCGATGGCGCCGCCGATGGCGGAAGTGATGTGGTCATAGCCCGGAGCCACGTCGGTGACCAGGGGGCCGAGAACGTAGAACGGCGCGTTATGGCACAGCCGCTTTTCCATCATCATGTTGCCGGCGATTTCATTCATGGCCATGTGGCCGGGGCCTTCGATCATGACCTGGACGTTGCGCTCCCAGGCGCGCTTGGTCAGCTCGCCCAAGGTGATGAGCTCCTCCACCTGGCAGGCGTCGGTGGCATCGTACAGGCAGCCGGGACGGCAGCCGTCGCCGAGGCTCAAGGTGACGTCGTACTGCTCGCAGATGTCGAGCAGGCGGTCAAAATGCTCGTAGAACGGATTCTCGGCGTTGTTGATCTCCATCCAGGTGAACAGGAGGGAACCGCCGCGCGAAACGATGTTGGTCAGCCGCTTGGCGGACTTGACCTTTTCGGCGGTGTGCTTGTTCAAGCCCGCATGGATGGTCAGGAAGTCCACGCCGTCCTCGACATGACGCTCGACCACCTTGAAGAACTCGTCCACGGTGATGTCCTGGAGATTCTTGTCGTAGAAGCCCACGGCGTCATAGATGGGCACGGTGCCGATCATGGCCGGGGACATTTCGACCAGCCTTTTGCGAAATTCCTGGGTCTTGCCGTAGCAGGACAGGTCCATGATGGCCTCGGCCTTCATGTCCAGGGCGGCGCGAACCTTTTCCAGCTCGGGCTCGACGTCGCAGCAATCCTTGGAAATGCCGAGGTTGACGTTGATCTTGATGCGCATCCCCTCGCCCACCGCCTCGGCGTCGAGGCTCTTGTGGTTCTTGTTGGCGGGAATGATCACCGAGCCTTTGGCCATCCGCGCCATGAGATCCTCGATGCGGATATTCTCCTTGCGGGCCACAGTCTCCATTTGGGGGGTGACGATGCCCTTACGAGCGGCGTCCATCTGTGTAGTGTAAGACATGGTTACTCCTTCGCCGCTTCGATCTTGCTTCGGAGGGCGGTTATTTTCGCTTTGATATTCTTCTCGCCGACAATTTCGGTGACCAGCGCCACGCACCGCGCGCCGCGCCGGACCACCTCGCCGATATTGTGTTCCTTGATGCCGCCGATGGCCACGAAGGGAATGTCGTGGTTGGCGACCACGTGGTCGAGGTATTCGAACCCCACCGGGTCCACCACATCGTCCTTGGTGAAGGTGCGGAAGACCGGGCCGACGCCGATGTAATCCGCGCCGCGCCGTATGGCGTCCAGGGCCTGCTCGGGGCTGTGGGTGGACAGGCCGATGGCCATATCCTCGCCGACGAGCCTGCGCACATCCTCCACGGGGATGTCCTCCTGGCCGACGTGAACGCCGTCCGCGCCCACCAGGATGGCGATGTCGATGTCGTCGTTGACGATGAAGGCGGCCCCGGCCTCGCGGGTCATCTCCCGGATGGCGCGGCACTCATCGAGCTTCGCGCCCGCCTTCTTCTCCTTTTCCCGGTACTGGACCAGCTTGATGCCCGCGTCGAGCATCTCCCGGACAACCTCCACGTTGGAGCGGCCCAGCGAGAACTTCTCGGCGGTCAGGCAATAGATGTCCGTATCCAGAATATTTCGCCTCGTAAAAGCCGTCATGCTTTCTCCTTTTCATCGGAAAGGGACAGGAAATGAGACAGGATCACGTCCGCCTGCTTGGCCGCGGCGAGCCCGACCCGGGGCGACAGAGGCGGCGTTTCCGCATTGCACTCGGTAAGGCCGTCGCCGACGACGTAGAAGTTGTCCCGCACCCTGCGGGTAACGAGGGCGTCGGCATCACCGCAACCGCCGATACCGGAAGCGGAAACCAGCAGCCGTCCAAGGGGAAGCAAGGTTTCCACCAGCCGTTTCTTGGCTTCCACGCGGTCGAACGCTTCCACCACGGCGTCGCAGTCGCCGAACAGACGCTTCACGCGGGTCACGTCGACCCGCTCCACATACACATCCAGGTCGAGATCGGGGTTCACGGCGCACATGTTGGCGGCCAGGGCTTCGGCCTTGAACACCCCCACCTGGTCGCGGAAGAACGCCTGGCGGTTCAGGTTGGAGAACTCCACCCGATCGAAATCCACCAGGACGAAGCGGACGAATCCGCTCCGCACCAGGTGCATGGCGCAGTTGGAGCCGAGCCCGCCGCAACCGGCGATGCCGATTTTCACGGACCGCAGCCGACCAAGGGCGTCTTCGCCCAGGTACCGCGCAAAGCCCTGCTCCACCTCGTTCATGCGCCCTCTCCCTTGGTCTCGAATATAGGCTCCCAGTCCTTGAAGACCGGCTGGTACCCCCTGTCGCGCAGGGCGGCGCAGACTTCATCCACGCTGCGGCCGTCGCTGATATCGAACTGACCCGTATTTTCCTCGTCCCTGGTCTCGTCGGCATGGCCGCCCACGGCCGTGGACACGCCTGCCGACATGCGGGTCACGCCCAGCGGCAGGATATTCTCGCGGAACTCGGCGTCTTCCCGGGTGGAGATGGTGATTCCCACCCGAGGCATGAAGAGGCGCAACGCCATGAGGAATTGGACCATATCGTGATCGGAGACGATGGAAGCAGGCTCCCAGTCGCCCACATGCGGCCGCATACGCGGCAGCGAGACGGCGATATCCGTCTCCGGGTACCGATGCATGAGATACGCCGCGTGCAGGCCGGTCAGGAGCGCATCGCGCCGCCAGTCGCCGAGTCCGAGCAACGCGCCGATGTTGACCACGCGCATACCGGCCTTGCAGGCCCGCTCAGGAGCGTCCAGACGGAACCGGAAGTCCCGCTTGGGGCCTTTGGGATGCAGCACGGCATAGAGCTCCTCGTCGTAAGTCTCCTGGAACATGGTCATGCCGTCCACACCCGCCGCCACCAGCCGTCCGTACTCTTCCTCGGTCATGGCGAAGACCTCGATGGACACGGACGGAAAGTGCTTGTTCAGGACTCTGGTGCACGCTTCGAGATAGTCCACCCCGGTCTTCGCCGGGGCGTCTCCGGTGAGAATGAGCAGGTTCTTGAGTCCGGTGGAGGCGATGGCCTTGCCTTCGACGTCCACCTCTTCCAGGCTGAGCATGGAGCGGTGAATCGAGTTATTGCAGTTGAAACCGCAGTAGACACAGTGGTTGGTGCAGAAGTTGGCGAGATAAAGCGGCGTGAACAGGCTGACGGTCCGCCCGAAATGCTGCACGGTCAATCGGCTGGCCTTCTGCGCCATTTCTTCGAGCAGCCCTGATGCGGCCGGACTCATGAAAGCCATGAAGTCCTCCACCGTGGCCGTGGTCCGATGCAGGGCCCGGCGCACGTCCTCCTCGGTGAAGTCGTTGAAGCGCGCGTCGGGCAAGCCCTCCGCATACGCCTCTATCTGCGGGTAGAAGCTCATGCCCCTGCCCCCCCGAGGAAGCCCGTCAACGGCGAGGAAGCGGAGGCCAGGACCCTTTTCGCGCCGGGGCCAGAAAGGAACGCCTCGCGTCCGGCCCGGACCGCCCGGCCAAAGGCGCGGGCCATCATGACCGGGTCCGCGGCCGTGGCGATGGCCGTATTGACCAGCACCGCGTCCGCGCCCATCTCCATGGCTTCACAGGCTTCGGAAGGACGGCCGATGCCCGCGTCCACGACGATGGGCAAGTCGATCTCCTCGATAAGTATGCGGACCATCTCGCGGGTCTTCAGCCCCCGGTTGGTGCCGATGGGCGCACCGAGCGGCATGACCGCGGCCGCGCCCGCATCCGCCAGCGCCTTGGCGACGTAGAGGTCGGCATTGACGTACGGCAAAACCACGAACCCCTCCTTGGCGAGGATTTCGGTGGCCTTCACGGTCTCGTAGCCGTCGGGCAGCAGGTAGCGGTTGTCGGAGATGACCTCGATCTTGATCCAGTCGCCGCACCCCATGGCGCGGGCCAGCCTGGCGATGCGCACGGCCTCGTCGGCGGTACGGGCGCCCGAGGTGTTGGGCAAGAGCTGCATGTGTTTAGGGATGAAATCCATGACGTTGCCGGTGGTCGATTCCAGATCCACCCGGCGCAGGGCCACGGTGATGACCTCGGAGCCCGAGGCCTCGCAGACATCCGGAATGACGCTGTCGTCGCCGTATTTCCCGGTGCCTGTAAACAGACGGCTGGAAAAGCTCCGGCCGCCGATGGTGAGAATATCCTTGCTCATTTTCTCTCCTAGCCTCCGCCCACGAAGCGGAGGACCTCCAGATGGTCGCCGTCTTCCAGGCGCATCTCGCCGAACAGTTCGCCGGGAACGATTTCCCCGTTGCGCTCGACGACCACGGCCCGGGGCGCGATCTCTTTGGATTCAAGCAAGGCGAGAATGGTCAGGGGCTCGTCCAGCTCCGACGCCTTGCCGTTAATGGTGACGATCATAATTGTCTCCTTGCAGGCGCGTCGGTATAAAAAAAACGCCTGCCCCCGATGTGGGCAAGCGCGGCATGATGACGAGAATCCATCCTGTGGCAGCTTCCCTACGTCGGTATTGTCCGAATCAGGTTCGAAGGGTCAGATCGTTTCGATCCATCTCAGCCACAAGGGCCCCCCTAGCTGCAGGTGACCCTATGCGCTTTTGGCAGGCCTGTAAAGTTATTCATGAAGACTAAAGTCCTCCGCGGCACCGGCCGATAAGGACTTCGTGCCATGTCAACATAACGGGGGATGTCGTTCATGTTTTCCACACTGTTTCAGGCGACCGGCTTCAAGCGGGCTTTCGACCTGTTCGAGGCGGGCCGGTTCGACGAAGGCAAGGTGTTGCTGAAAAGCCTGCAAGACGAATTTATGGCTGTCTGCGACGAGAATGAAGCCTTGAAACGGCAATTGGCCGAGGTTGCGGAAGTCCTCGACCTCGCGGAAAAAGTCCGGTTCGACGGCCAGAAATACTGGCTGGAGGAGGACGGCGAACGCAAAGGACCGTTCTGCCAGGTCTGCTACGACCGCGACGGATTGCTCGTCCATCTGCACAAGCATGAAAACCACTGGGAGTGCCGGAGCTGCCACGGCCTGTACATGCTCCCCCGAGAGGCGGACACCAGCCATGACAAGAAGCCGCGCCTGCGTGCGGCCATGGAAAAGACGGTGCCCCTGTTCATGGAACGGGAAATGAGCTGACCTGTCCCAAGGCACGAAAAAGCCCCCGCGCGGCATTCCGCGCGGGGGCTTTTCTTTGGCAATTATTCCTTGGACTCACTGAAGCCGTATGCGCCTTCGGCGCGGACTTTCCCCGCTCCGCGGCGTCCTGCCGCGAAAGCGAGGGAATATATTGAGTCCTTTTCTTTTGTCGCGCTACATGAATTTAGTCCCGAACAACGTGGCCCGACGGACGAACAATTCGGTCATTCCGTCATAGTCGAACTTGGCCACTCCCCAGGCGAGGTCCTCCTGGTCCATGCCCGGCAGATAAACCTCCACAAGCACGTTCTTGGTCACCCGCCGGTGGTCCTTCCACAGGCTGGCGGCAAAGTCCTTGAGAGCCTCACGGTCGGGCACCTTGGTGGTGGACAGGAACACCTTGAGGGTTATCCAGACCTGGCCGTATTCGCGGGTCTCGGACTTTTCCAGAAACTTGAACCGATAGCCGTGCGCGGTCTGGTCCGGCGTGGGGTCGGGGCGCTTGGTCTTGTGGAAGGCGGACCGGTCTATGACCATGGTCTGTTGCGTTTCGGACCGGGCCGGAGCCGGGGCCGCAGATTTCACGGCTTCGGCCTTGATGTCCTCCACCGAAACAACGGGCCTGGCAGGCTCTGTCCGGGGCGCGGCAGGCTTGGCAGCGGGGGCGGCCTTGGCCCGGGGGGCGGCAGGCGCGGCAACGGGCGCGGGTGAAACGGCCACGGGCGCGGCCACGTCATCGGCCAGCCGCGAGTTGGCGTCCATGACGGTCTTGAGGGAATATCCCAGGGAACTGCTCTCGGAACGGATCATGTCGCTGGCCTTGAAAACCGCGTACCAGCCGTTCCCGAGCAGGCCGAGCTGCACCACGTCCCCCGGCCTCAGGGTGCGGACCAGCGGAGAGGTCGTGGTCCGGCTCTGGTGCACGTTGACCTCGTTGGTCAGGGCCACCCGCTGAAATACAGCGGCCTCAGACTGCGCGGCCCGGCTGAGGGACCGAGGCTCGGCCGGTGCGGGCGTAGCGGCCCGGGCCGGAACCGGAGCGGCTCCCGCCGGGACAGGCTCCAGATACTTGGCGCTGCAATAGCCGATGCCGTTCAGCTTGGAACGAATGGTCGCGTCGGCCGAAAACACCATTATCCATTCGTCTTCGGGAAAATCAATAAGCACGCGCTCCATGGGTTGCAGCTCGCCGACCTTCCCGCTCCGGGAGTCCGGTTTGGAGCGAATATTCAGCTTGGTGACCGAATAGGCCGTCTCGCCCCACGGCTGGGGTTCATACCGCCCCCGCGCCGGTTTGAGAAACTTTGCGTTGGAATAGCCGGCGGGACCGGCCGCATCCGGATCGGTCGCGCCGGGTTCGTACACGGCCACCCAGCCGTCCTCCTCGAAGGCGACCCGGACTTTCTGCCCGGCGTAGAGACTGCCGACCCACTCGGCCTTGGGCGAGCGTCCGTCACGCAGGTTGAGGGGACGGTCCGCATACACGATCTTGCCGAAGGCGAAGACGGGGGACGCGGACAGGATGAAAAAGACTGCGGCAACAATGGGGAAAAGTGTTTTACGCATGGGTATCACCGCCTACATCAGGGAGTTGAGTTCGCGGATGACCCGGTCGGTGATATCCATGGAATGGTCCACATAACCGATAATTTCCGGGTCGGTCAGGATCATGGTGAAGCCCTGTTCGGCGGCAATATTCCTGAGGATGGAATCGGCGTGGCGCATGACGAACCTGATGAGTCGGCGCTCCTCCGCCTGAATCTCCTGATTGCTGACCTGGACCAACTGCTCATAGTCGCGCACGGCCTGGCGCAGGCCGTTTTCGCGCGCCTGCTGCTCGCTCACGGACAGGGCGTCCTCCGTCAGCCCAGCCTGCAACTTGTTGACCTTGTCCAGGGCCTGGCGGACACGACGGTCCTTTTCCTTGCCGAGACCGGCCAGGTCCTCCTGGGCGATCTTGCCTATCTTGGATTCGTTGACGATCCGCTGCGGATTGACGAACCCAACCTTGGAGGGTTGAGCCGAGGCCGGAACCGCAAGCAGAAGCAGAACGGCCGCCAGCCACAGGGACGGAGTGATATGTTTCATCAGGATGATTACCTCATTGCGTTGAATAATGGCGACAGCGTAGCCGAGAACACCGTTCCCTGTCGACTCCTAGAGGGTGGACAGAGGATCGAGGTCGAGCGCGGTGCGCACCTCGCGCGGCTCGGGGTTGGCGCGGGCCATGGCCGCGTACAACCCGCGGACCTTGCCCCAATCGTCGGACTTGAGCAAACAGTTGAACCGCTTGCGGCCGCGTAACATGGAGAGCGGAGCCGGGGCCGGGCCGAGCACGGCGATGCCGAGCGCCCTGCCCTGCTCGCGCAGGATTTGGCCAAGAAGATTCACTGCGGCCTGCCCGTTCTCGGAATCCGCCGGATAACTGATGCGCACAAGGGCCATCCGCGAAAACGGCGGATAGTGGAAAAGAGTGCGCCGGGACACTTCCCGGGCGAAAAAGCCCTCGTAGTCGCCGCCCAGTATTTCCTTCCAGATCGGATGATTGGGATTGCGCGTCTGGATAAGCACCCTGCCCGGATGCTCCCCGCGACCGGCCCGGCCGGCCACCTGGACGAGGAGCTGGAATGTCCGCTCCGACGACCTGTAGTCGGGCAGGTTCAGGCCGAGATCGCCGTCGGCGACCACCACCAGGGTCACGCCGGGGAAATGATGGCCTTTCGAAATCATCTGGGTTCCCACCAAGACCTGTGCCTCGCCCCTGCCGAAGGAGCCGAGGATTTCCTCCAGCCGCTCCTGCCGCCGCGTGGCGTCCCGATCCAGGCGCAGGACCTTGGCGTCATCGGGCAGCAGGTCGCTCAGCGCCTCCTCCAACTGCTCGGTGCCTTCGCCCATGGGGATGAAGTTCGCGCCGCCGCACTTGCGGCAGGTCAGGGGATAGGAGTAGGTCCGCCCGCAATAGTGGCAAACCAGCCGCTCACGGCCCTTGTGGTAGGTCATGCCCACCTCGCAGTCGGGACAACGGACGGTCTCGCCGCAATCCAGGCAGTACATGAGCGGGGCGTAACCGCGCCGGTTGAGCATGACGATAACCTGCTCCCCGGCCGCAACGGTCTCGCGCACGGCCTCGCGCACGCGATTCGACAAAAGCTGTTTGGAACTGCCCAGGTCGGTGATGTTCACCAATTCCACCTCGGGCAGGCGGCTCTCCCCCACTCGCTCCTTCAGGGTGGACACGCGAATAAGCCCCTGGCTGGCGGCGTGGAAAGTCTTGACGTCGGGCGTCGCCGAACCGAGCAAAAGCAGCCCCTTGCTCCGCCCCGTCCGGAACCAGGCCACCTCCTTGGCGTGGTAGGCCAGCCGGTCCTCCTGCTTGAAGGACTCGTCGTGCTCCTCGTCCATGACCACCATGCCCAGGTCGGGCAGGGGCAGGAACACGGCGGACCGTGTGCCAACCACAATGACCGGGTCCGCGCTCCCGGCCAACTCGCGGAAGGACGCCTCCCGCTTTCCGGGGCTCTGGTAGCCGTGATAAAAAATGGTCCGGTACTGCGGGAAACGGCGGGCCACGGTGCGATAGAGCTGACAGGCAAGGGCCACCTCGGGTGCGAGAAACAGCACCGACCGTCCCTGCCGGAGCAGCCGGTCGGCCATTTCCATGTAGAGCACGGTCTTGCCGCTGCCCGTCACACCATGGACCAGATGCGCGCCGCCGCCCCCCTCAAGGGTCTCGGTCATTTCCCGCAACGCAACCTGCTGCTCGTCGGTCAGGGCATACTCGCAACCAGGATCGTCGCCGCCCTTTCCGACCTCGTCCATCTGCGCCAGAAGATCGGCGGTCGGCTCGCCCACGCGGACCACGCCGACCGCTTCGAGCGTGGAGGCCACATCGGGTGCCCAGTCGCCCAGGGTATGCCGCAGAGAATAGAGGCTCTGCGGCCCGTTCTCCATGAGATGCTCCAAAAGCCGGAGCTGCCGCTTGGCGTTGGGACGAACGGGCCACGGCGGGTCGGATTCGAGGGAGACGAACCGCTCCTCTGCCTCCTTCTTCGCATTGACGCGCACGCGCATACGGTCGCCAAGCCAAAGCTCCAACAGCGCGGCCCTGTCCTCGTCCCCCGCCCGCGCCAGGTCCGAAGGCCGCATGGACGCGGGCAGGTTGCGGCCGGTCATGTGCCGGTCCACCTTGAAAGTCACCGAGGCCGTGCGCAGGCCGCGCGGCAGGGCTATCTCCAGGATGCGGCCCACATGCACCATCTGTCGGGCAGCCAAATTCACGGCCATGTCCACGAAGTCGCCGTCGAGAAGCGGCGTGTGCTCAAGAGGCCAGATCATGTCCTTGATGGCGACACCCTTGGGGGCCTCGCCCGCCGGACCGACCACCACGCCAGCACGGTGCGACTTGCCGAAAGGAATGATTACGCGCTGTCCGGACGACAGGGAGGGGAAATGGGAGGGCCGCCCGTAGGTCCATGTCTCATAGGGCGGACTGACGAGCGTTACCTGCCAGAGATCGGCCATGACCGACCTACTCTGCCCCGGGATAGCGGAAGGACTCCCGCAGGATGCCGAACGGCTGCGGCGGCTCGGCGCACGGAGCGGAATCGAGCGCGTCCCCGGCGTACAGCTCCTCGCTGTCCGCGCCGTTGAGCCTGACCCAGTCCACATCGGCCGCAATCTCGACGCCGCCCGCCCGGACCGTGACCTTCCGGGGCACCCGGTATCCGGCAAAGGTCCGATAGTCCGAGAACGCCACGGAGATCATGCCCGCATTCGACGGGTAACGAATCAGGAGCGGAGCGAGGTCCTCGTTGTTGAGCTGGACCGAAGGACCGGTCCCGTCCGCCGGGGACGAGCCGAGCATGAGGCACGGCGCATCGCCGCAAAAGCCGTAGCTGCCCGAGGTCACGTCCACGCCCCAGGATTGCCAGGTCTGAACGGGATTGGGGACCATCCAGATAAACAGGGGCGACAACGGGAAATCGCCGGAAGTGCACGCCCCGGCCACGTTGCCGAGGGAACCCACGGCCGAGGCCTTGTCGCCCGCGCGCCACTCCTGCCGCCACCGGCCCCGCGCGAACCACAGGTCGACCGACACGCCGGGATAGTCCGGAAAAGTCATCTTGGCCTGCCAGGAATGCATGGGGCCGTAGTTCTTCCGCAGGCGCGCGGCCAGCTCCTCGCCGTCGGGCACGAAGGCGAGCGAAGGCAACGCGGTCAGACACACCAGCAATAGCGCGAAAAGAGTCTTCATGTTCTCTCTGGATTCCGGGTCGGAAAGGCGGGCGCTTTCGCGCCCGCCGATTCAAAACGCTTTAGGATGAACAGGGAAGCAGGTCCCGGAGCCGCTTGACGAGATCGTAGCGCAACTCCTCGTCCTGCAGGGCGAAGTAGATGTTGGCAGTAAGGTATTCCACCCAGTCGCCTGCGTCAAACCGCTGGCCGCCCAGCCTGACGGCGATAAGCTTATCCTGGTCGGCCAGTCCCTGCAGCGCGTCGGTAAGCTGAATCTCGCCGCCGACGCCCGCCCTCTGATCCTCAAGAATATCAAAGATTTCCGGCAGGAGCACGTAGCGGCCGATGATGGCCAGATTGGAAGGAGCCTCTTCGGGC
Organism: Desulfovibrio sp. Fe33; assembly: GCF_028532725.1. Classification (NCBI taxonomy): domain Bacteria; kingdom Pseudomonadati; phylum Thermodesulfobacteriota; class Desulfovibrionia; order Desulfovibrionales; family Desulfovibrionaceae; genus Desulfovibrio; species Desulfovibrio sp. Fe33. The sequence continues at coordinate 119,429 of NZ_JAQKGU010000004.1, read as the reverse complement.
TTGGGCTTCTCCACCAGATTGGTCACGCGGAAGGTGTGCGAATCGATGACATCGCCCTGGATAACGCCGTACCGGCTGACCTTCTCCTTCGGGACTTCGATAACGCCGACAACGGCCTTCCCCGTTTCCTTGGCGGCCCGTATCAACTCGCCGATGCCGGTGTTCACGCCGAACATGAGATCGTCGCCGAGCATGACCGCGAAAGGCTCGTTGTTGCAGACCTCGCGGGCGGTGAGCACGGCGTGTCCGAGGCCGAGCTGCTCCTTCTGGCGCACGCCGATGACGTTGACCAGCCCGGCGATGCGGCGGACCTCTTCGAGAAGAGCCGTCTTGCCCGCTCTTTCCAGAAGCTGCTCCAAAAGGAAGTTGCGGTCGAAATGATCCTCAATGATGGTCTTGTTCTGGTTGGTGATGAAAACGACATCGCTCACCCCCGCGCTGATACCCTCTTCGACGATATACTGCACGATGGGTTTGCGGAAAATGGGCAACATTTCCTTGGGTACGTTTTTGGTAGCCGGGAGCGAACGTGTGCCCCAGCCTGCGACCGGGATGACTGCTTTTTTGATTTCCATACTGTCCTCCGCTGTGGAAGTTGACCTATTTCAGGTGCTTCTCGCACGCCTCGACGATATCGCCGGTATACTTCTCGACTAAATCCGTGTCCGGCCCCTCGACCATGACTCGACAGACGGCCTCGGTGCCCGAGTAGCGCAGCAGGACGCGGCCCTTGCCCTCCAGGGCGGCCTCGACCTTGCGCACTGCCTCCTGAACCAGCGGGGCCTGATCAAACGGAATCTTGCGCTTGACGTGGACGTTGCGCAAAACCTGAGGGAAAGGCTCAAGCAGACCGGCCAGTTCGGACAGGGGGCGGTCCCGCTCCCGCATGATGCGAAGGAGCTGGAGCGCGGCCAGCAGACCGTCGCCGGTGGTGGAATGATCCATGAAAATGAGATGCCCGGACTGCTCGCCGCCGAGGGTCGCCCCTTCGCGGCGCATGGCCTCGACTACGTAGCGGTCGCCCACATCCGTGCGCAGGAGCCGTCCGCCATGATCCTTCATGAACAGTTCCAACGCCATGTTGCTCATGACCGTGGCCACGAGCATGTTGCCGGGAAGCCTGTTCTTCTCCATGAGCTCCAAGGCGCAAAGGGCCATGATCTGGTCGCCGTCCAGGATGCGGCCGTTCTCGTCGCAGACGATGAGCCGGTCCGCGTCGCCGTCCAGGGCGATACCCAGATCCGCCCCCTCCTCCACGACCATCCGGGCGATGACTTCGGGGTAGAGGGAGCCGCATTTCTGATTGATGTTCAGGCCGTCCGGGGTCACGCCTACGGTAACGACCTCGGCCCCAAGCTCCTCCAGGACGCAGGGAGCCACGCCGTAAGCCGCGCCGTGGGCGCAGTCCAGCACGATCTTGAGGCCGTCCAAGGTCAGGTGCGGTGAAAAGCTGTTCTTCAGATAGACGATGTACCGCCCGGGCGCGTCGCCGATGCGATGGGCGCGCCCAACGTCCTCGGCCGCGGGATAGTCCCACTTGGTGTCGTCGCCAAGGACCAGTTCGCTGATCTCGTCCTCAACCTCGTCGGGCAGCTTGAAGCCGTTGCGGTCGAAGAACTTGATGCCGTTGTCCATAAACGGGTTGTGCGAGGCGGAGATGACCACGCCGAGATCGGCGCGCATATTCCGCGTCAGAAAGGAAATGGCCGGGGTGGGCAAGGGACCGACCAGAAAGACGTCCATGCCGTTGGCGCAAAGCCCGCTGGTCAAAGCGGTCTCGAACACGTAACCGGAGAGCCGGGTGTCCTTGCCTATGACCACGCGATGGTGTTTGTCGCCGTTGCGAAAATATTGACCGGCGGCCAAGCCGAGCCTGAGCGCGATCTCGGGGGTCATGGGAAAGATATTCCCCTGCCCCCGCAGGCCGTCGGTTCCGAAAAGCCTTTGTTTCATGGGATGCTCCAGATGGCCGCCTCGGGCGGCTAATTCTTCTTGATGACGGTCGTGACCGTCTCCGGGTTCTTCTTTTCGAGTCTGCACCCCTCGGGGAGGGTGACTTCGTAGTTAAGCTCGAATTCGCCTTCGGCCACCTTCTTGCCAAAGGAAACCGTGGCGATGATTGATTTCCGGTAATCGTCGTCATGGAACAGGAAGACCGGCCCTTCCAGCAGCAATCTGACATAGCGCTGCTGCACCGTGGCCTTGAAGCCTTCCGGGTCCTGAAATTCAATCGGCACCTTGACCCATATCTCGCGGGTCTTGGGCTCGAAGAAAGCCTCCGCGTTGACCTGGCCGGGCGACGCCTCGATCTCGTCGGGCACCTCCACGGCAACGTCCTCGGCCCATGACCGGGGCACATCCTCGGGGAAATCGCCCTTAAGCACCACGCGGGTCTTGGAAATCTTGCGCAGCAGGGTTTCGGGGCCGCGAATGACGACTACATCGGGCGAAGCCGTGACCTCCTGCAACCGGTAATCGGAATTCAGATTGCCCGCCCAGGCGGCCTCCACCGCGATCTTCTTGGAGATGCGCCGGTCCACCGTGAGTCGAAGCCGGTTGGGCCTGACCTCGATGATTTCGTAAGTGGAAGACAGGGGAATCTTGGAAGTATCGATGTCCACTACCTGCTCGCCCACCTTGAGGTTGCTGACGTTCGCCGGATAAACGAGATTCTGGGATGAAAGGTTGCCCACGAGTCCCTTGGGGCCGCGCAGACGCACCTGAATCTTGTCCACCAGGCCGTCCTCGATAATCAGCCCTTCGGGCGGGTTGGTCATGACCACGGGCATGTCCACCCAGGTTTCGACCACCTCCCGGCCGGTGACCAGGAACCAGGTGAACACGGCCAGCGCTATGGACAGCAATATGGTTTGCCAGTTTCGCAACATGTCAGCGCCCCAAAGCGTTCTTGAGCACGCGGCGCAACCGCGTCTCGTCCAGACTGGTCGTCAGGCGGCCGTTCATGGCCACTGAGACTTCGCCCCGTTCCTCGGAAACAACGATGGTGATGGCGTCCGACCCCTCGGAAATGCCAAGGGCGGCCCGGTGCCGGGTGCCGTACATGGGTTGGCCGCGCAGCTTGTTGGACAGGGGCAGGATACAGGCCGCGGCCACAATGCGGTCGCGGCGAACGATAATCGCCCCGTCGTGCAGAGGCGTATCCGTAAAGAAGATGGTCTTGATGAGTTCCTTGTTGACCTTGGCGTCCAGCTCCACGCCGCGCTCGATGATATCACCGAGCGGCATGTTCTTCTCGATGACGATGATCGCCCCGGTGGAAGAGCGGGACATGCTCATTACCGCCTGGGTCAACTGGTCCAGGGTGTCGTCGCGCACGTTGGACTTGGTCCAGAACCGCTTGGTGCCCACCGAGGCGAGGGCCTTCCGGATATCGGTCTTGAACAGGATGACCACCACCAGGAACAGTGATGTCAGGAACTCGCCGAGCAGTGCGTTCAAGGTATAAAGATTGAACTTCTCGGCGATGTAGTAGACCACGAGCACGACCACCAGGCCATAGAGCACGGCGGCCGCCCGGGTCCCCCGGACAAGCACGATGATATTGTAATAGATGAAGGCCACCAGTCCGATGTCGACCAGTACCCTCCAGGTAACTTGAATGCCGAAAAGCTCAAACATGCTGTTTAACTACGCCAATTCACGAGCTATGGTCAACGTTTGTCGAGTCAATTCCACTTCATGCACGCGGTGAATGGGCACGCCCTTCGCCGCCAGCAGCGCGGTGGCCGCCTGGGTGGCGTTCCGCCGCTGTCCGACCTCGAGCCCGAGAAGCCCCTGCCACAGGGACTTGTTGGACAGCCCCATGTAAAGCGGCAGGCCCAGTTCATTGAAACGCTCGATTTCCCGCAGGATGGTCAAATTGTGCTCAAGCTTTTTGCCGAAACCGATGCCGGGGTCAAGGACTACCCGATCAAGGGGCAGGCCTGCGTTCTCCAGAACAGTCAGACGCTCCTCGAAAAAGGCCATGATATCGGAAACGACGTCTTCATAACGGGGCTCGTCCTGCATATCCTCGGGGCGGCCCAGGGAGTGCATGAGCACATAGCCGGGCTTGTATTCGACGAGCACGTCGAGCAATTCTGGCTCGAAAGAGAAGCCGGACACATCATTGATGATGTCCGCCCCGGCCTCCAGGCAGCGGGCGGCCACCTTCGCCTTGTATGTGTCCACGGATATGACCGAACCCGTCCGGGCTTTGACAAGCCCCTCGACCACGGGCAGGACCCGGCGAAGCTCCTCGGCCTCGTCGACCGCGTCGCTGTACGGCCGGGTGGACTCTCCCCCCACATCCAGGATATGCGCGCCCTGCCGGGCGAGCTCAAGTCCATGCGCCACGCCCGACTCGGTGTCGGGATGCGTCCCGCCGTCATAGAAGGAATCCGGGGTCACATTGACGATCCCGGCAATAAAGAAGGGGGCAGGTCCCAAGACCTTGCCCCCCTTAACTGTCCATGTGGTATCGTTCATCATTTGCGCGCTTGTTGATTATTGGAGCTTGTTCTTGCCGTCATCCCCGTTGGGCTCGTCCTCGCCGCCGTCATCGAGGATGAAGTCGTCCCCGGAATCGGCGGGTTTCTCGCTCACGGGCTCATAACCGGGTCCGGCGGACGAAGCGGCCCGGCCGTCGGCCGTGTAGCCCGAAGCGGTGCCGGAACCTCCGTTGCCGGATTTGCCGTTGCCGGACTTCCCGCCCTGCTCCATGGGGGGCAGTTCCTTGCCCGCCATAAGCAGATCGATGTCGGCGCCGGTGATGGTTTCGCGCTCCAGAAGCGCCATGGCGATGGCGTCGAGAATCTCGCGGTTGTCCTTTACGATGGCGGTGGCCTTTTCGTAGGCCTCCTCCACGAACCGGCGAACCTCGGAGTCGATCAGCTTGGCCGTATCCTCGCCGTAGTTCTTGTTATGAATGAGCTCGCGGCCCAGGAAGACCTGTTCCTGGTTGTCGCCGAAGCTCATGGGGCCGAGCTTGTCGGACATGCCCCACATGCAGACCATGTTGTGCGCGGTCTTGGTGGCACGCTCGATATCGTTGCTCGCGCCGGTGGTCAACTGGTCGAGAACGACCTCCTCGGCCACCCTGCCGCCCATGAGCACTGCCATGTTGTTGCAGAGATAGTTCTTTGAGTAGTTGTGACGGTCCTCGCCGGGCAACTGCATGGTCACACCAAGAGCGCGTCCGCGCGGGATGATGGAGACCTTGTGGACGGGATCGGTGCCGGGCAGAAGCTTGGCCACCAGGGCGTGACCGCCCTCATGGTAGGCCGTAGTCCGCTTGTCCTCCTCGGAGAGGATCATGGACCGCCGTTCGCGGCCGCCCATCATGACCTTGTCCTTGGCCTCCTCGAAATCGTCCATGTCCACCCGATCCTTGCCCAGCTTGGCAGCGCCGAGCGCAGCCTCGTTGACGAGGTTTTCCAGGTCGGCGCCGGAGAATCCGGGGGTGCCCTTGGCGATGATTTCCAGGTTCACCTCGGGGGCCAGCGGCGTCTTGCGGCTGTGCACCTTGAGGATGCGCTCGCGGCCGCGCAGGTCCGGATTCGGAACCACCACCTGACGGTCGAAGCGGCCGGGCCGAAGCAGAGCCGGGTCGAGCACATCGGGGCGGTTGGTGGCCGCCACCAGGATTACGCCCTCGTTGGACTCGAAGCCGTCCATTTCAACAAGCAACTGGTTCAGGGTCTGCTCGCGTTCGTCATGACCGCCGCCGAGCCCAGCGCCACGCTGACGGCCCACGGCGTCGATTTCGTCGATGAAGATGAGGCAGGGGGCGTTTTTCTTGCCCTGTGCGAACAAGTCGCGCACGCGGGACGCGCCCACGCCGACGAACATCTCAACGAAGTCCGAACCGGAGATCGAGAAAAACGGGACATTGGCCTCACCAGCCACGGCCCGCGCCAGAAGCGTCTTACCCGTACCCGGGCTGCCCACCAGGAGCACGCCCTTGGGGATGCGGCCGCCCAGTCGGGTGAACTTGCGCGGCTCGCGCAGAAAGTCCACCACCTCGGAGAGTTCTTCCTTGGCCTCGTCCACGCCGGCCACGTCGTCAAACGTGACCTTGGCGGTCTCCTCGTTTATCAGGCGCGCCTTGGAACGGCCGAAGCTCATGGCTCCGCGCCCTCCGCTACCGCCGCCCTGCATCTGGCGCATGAAGAAAATCCAGACGCCGATGAGCAGGATCATGGGGAACCAGGACAGAAGCAGGGTCATATACCACGGCGACTCGTCCGGCGGCTCGGCCTTGACCTCAACACCCTTGGAGATGAGGGTCTCGATCATGCGGGGATCTTCGGGAGCGTAGGTCTGGAACTGCTCGCCGGAGCTCTTCAGTCCGACGATCTTCTGGCCCTGTATTTTGACTTGGGCCACGGAGCCGCTGTCCACCATGGCCAGGAACTCGCTGTAGGAAGGCGTGTCCTTGGGTATTGGAGGCTGGTTGAAAAGGTTGAACAAGACGACCATCAAGATGAATATGATCGCCCAGATGACAAGATTTTTCATATGGTTGTTCAAAGGAGAGTCCTCCGTAATGGTCTAAGGAAAGGCCCGGGGGGCCCACTTGAAACCGCGTTACTGCGATTTCAGGTATCTAGAGTAATGCCGTCGTTTCAAAAATCAAGAGGATCGGCAAAAAAACTCGGATTACGGATATCCCCTACAGGGAACCCAGCCACTCCCGCAATGCCTTGATCTGTGCGGCCACGGATGCCGGGCCTGTGCCGCCCGGGGTGATTCGCCGTTTAATGGCCGCTTCGTAATCAAGCACTCCGTAGACGTCCTCACCGATTTCTCCGGAAAACCGCTTCAATTCCGAGAGCTCAAGCTCCTCGAGCCCAACGCCCTTGCCCTCGGCGTAGGCCACGGCCGCGCCAGTGATATGGTGCGCTTCCCGGAAAGGCACGCCCTTGGCCGCCAGGTAGTCGGCCAGTTCCGTGGCGTTGAGGAAACCGCGCTTGACGGTTTCGGCCATCTTGCCCGGCACGAACTCCATGAGCCGGAGCATGTCGGCCATGATGCCGAGGGACGCGACGACCGTATGGTCAGCGTCGAAGAACGGCTCCTTGTCCTCCTGGAGGTCCCGGTTGTAGGTCATGGGCAGTCCCTTCATGAGGACGAGCAGCCCCATGAGGGAGCCGACCACCCTGCCGGTCTTGCCGCGCATGATCTCGCAGGCGTCGGGATTCTTCTTCTGCGGCATGATGCTCGAACCCGTGGAATACTGGTCGGGCAGCTTCACATAACCGAAGTTCGGATTCGCCCAGATGATGAACTCCTCGCACATGCGCGACAGGTGCGTCATCACCAGGGAACCCGCGAACACGGCCTCCAGCACGAAATCACGGTCGGACACGGCATCCATGGAGTTGGCGAAGGTCGCCTCAAGGCCGAGATCGTCGGCCACGAGTTTCGGGGCCACCGGGTGGGTGGTTCCCGCCAGGGCGGCCGCGCCGAGCGGCATGACCCGGACCCTTTTCAGGGCGTCGGACACGCGCTCGTAATCACGCTTGAACATCTGGCAGTAGGCCAGCAGATGGTGACCGAGAGTCACAGGCTGGGCGGGCTGGAAGTGGGTGCAGCCGGGCAGCATGGTGTCCCGGTGCTCCTCGGCGCGGTCCACGTAGACCTTGATGAGTTCGGACAAAGCCTCCTGCCATGCGGCCAGCCGGGTCGCAACGTACAGGCGGAAATCCAGGGCCACCTGGTCGTTGCGGCTGCGCGCGGTGTGCAGCTTGCCGCCCAGGGGTCCGATGATCTCGGTCAGCCGGGACTCGACGTTCATGTGCACGTCTTCCATCTCGGCCTTCCAGACGAACTCGCCGGACTCGATTTCCGCCTTGACCTTGTCCAGGCCGTCGCAGATGGTCCGGGCCTCATCCGCGGTCAGAAAGCCCTGCTTCGCCAACATGCGGGCATGGGCCTGGGAACCGCGTATATCCTCGGCGTAGAGAAGCCGGTCAAAGGACACGGATTCGGAAAACGCCTCCATGGACGCGGCCGTCGCCTCGGCGAACCGGCCGCCCCACATCTTCTTGTCTGCCATAACTTACTCGCAGGAGTCTTCGGACTCTTTGCCGCCCCACTTGGACTGCTGCATACGTCCCTTGAGCCGCAGGCCCACCAGCTTGATGAACCCGGCGGCGTCGGCCTGATCGTACACGTAGTCTTCCTCGAAGGTAGCCAATTCGGAATTGTAAAGAGAGAACGGGGACCTGCGGCCGAGAGGCACGCAGTTGCCCTTGTACAGCTTGACACGCACGGTGCCGGTGACCTTCTCCTGGGACTTGTCGATCATGGCCTGCAAGGCCTCGCGCTCGGGCGAGAACCAGTACCCGTAATACACCATTTCGGCGTACTTGGGAATGAGGCTGTCGCGCAGGTGCATCATCTCGCGGTCCATGCACAGGCCTTCCAGGTCGCGATGCGCGGCGGCAAGAATGGTTCCGCCGGGGGTCTCGTACACGCCGCGGGACTTCATGCCCACGAAACGGTTCTCGACCATGTCGACACGTCCGATGCCGTGCTTGCCGCCCAGCTCGTTGAGCTTGGCCAGCAGGGCCGCCGGGGAATACTTGACGCTGTTGATGGCGATGGGATCGCCCGCCTCGAAATCAATGGTGATTTCCTCAGGCTCGTCCGGGCACTTCTCCGCCGGCATGATATTGCGGTAGCAGTCCGGGCCGGGCGCGTTCCACGGATCTTCCAACTCGCCGCCCTCGAAGGAGGTGTGCAGCAGGTTGGCGTCGATGGACCACGGCTTCTTGCGGCTGACCGGAATGGGAATGTCGTTTTCCTGGGCGAAATTCATCAGATCGGTGCGAGACTTGAGCTCCCATTCGCGCCAGGGGGCGATGGTGACCAGTCTCGGGTTCAGGGCCATGGTGGCCAATTCGAAGCGGACCTGGTCGTTGCCCTTGCCGGTGGCGCCGTGGGCCACGGCCTGGGCGCCTTCCATTTCGGCGATCTCGACCATGCGCTTGGAGATCAGCGGCCGTGCGATGGCCGTGCCCAGCAGGTAGCGGCCCTCGTACAGGGCGTTCGCCCGGAACATGGGGAACACGTAATCACGCACGAATTCCTCGCGCAGGTCCTCGACGTAAGCCTTGACCGCGCCGGTCTTGAGCGCCTTGGCCTCGATGCCGTCCATCTCCTCGCCCTGGCCGAGATCCGCAGTCATGCAGATCACGTCGCAATCGTAGTTGTTCTTCAGCCACTTGAGAATGATGGAGGTGTCCAGGCCGCCGGAGTAGGCCAACACGACCTTGTCTATCTTCTGCATTGAATAGTCCTCGTTGCTTGTCGAATTATTTAAAGACCCACTCAAGGATCGCCTTTTGCGCATGAAGCCGGTTCTCGGCCTGGTCCCAGACGATGGAGGCCGGGGATTCGAACACGGCCTCGGAAACTTCCTCGCCGCGATGGACGGGCAGGCAGTGCATGAAACAGGCGCCGGATGCGGCCCGGCCCATGAGGGCCTCGTCCACCATGAACCCGACGAACGCGGCCTCGCGTTTCTTCTGCTCCTCTTCCTGGCCCATGGACGCCCACACGTCGGTGTTGACGTAGTCCGCCCCGGCCACGGCTTCCTTGGGATTGCTGGTCAGGGTGATCTTGGCGCCCATGTTCACCGCCTTGTCCATGATGGCCATGTCGGGGGTGTACCCTTCGGGGCAGGCGAGGCGCAGTTCGTATCCGAAGGCGGCCGCGCCGTTGATGAAGGAATGGGCCATGTTGTTGCCGTCTCCCACCCAGGCCACCTTGACCTTTTCCAGATCGGGGGTGCGCTCGTACATGGTCAGCACATCGGCCATGACCTGGCACGGGTGGTATTCGTCGGTCAGGGCGTTGACCACCGGGATATCGCCGAAGTCGACCAGGGTTTCCAATTTCTCCTGGCCAAAGGTTCGCACGATGAGCCCGTCGGCGTATCGGGAGAGGACGCGGGCAGTGTCCTTGAGCGGTTCGCTGCGGCCGAGCTGGGAGTCGCGGGCGGTGATGAACACCGGGTCCCCGCCCAACTGGCGCACGCCGACTTCAAAGGACACGCGGGTCCGGGTGGACGCCTTCTCGAAAATCAGCAGCAGGGTTTTGCCGTCCAGAAGATCGGTGCGGACTTTATTGTCCTTCATTTCCTTGGCGCGCAGAATGACCTGCTTCGCCTCGTCCCTGGGCATGTCCAGAATGGTCAAAAAATGTTTGGGCATCGTACGGTTACTCCATCATCTATTGCCGTGATATCAGGAAAGAGATGGATTTTGGCCCAGATTAATTTGAATGTAAAGGAATTTGGCCGGCCGAAAACCGGCGGAACCAAGGCGGGCCGGGGCGCGCGGTTCAGGAGTGCTTCTTGAGCCAATCGTAAAACTGCTTGAGAGTCAGGGACCTGCTGGCCGGTCCGCTGCGAACGTAAAACTCCTCGCCCTTGGACGCGTCGAGGATAACCGGGGCCGAAGCCGGGACGCAATGCACGCGCAGCACCCGTTTTCCCTCCACCTTGATGATCCGGCTGTCCATGTAACGCGAGAATTCCGCTCCGATGTGCCGGTCCACAAGGTTGTTGAAGTGCAGAAGCGCCTTGTCGTCGCTGTCGAACCCGTCCTCGTCGAAGCCGGTCACGGAGCCGTCGTCGGCCACGCCCACAAGCAGGGTGCCGCCCTCGGTATTGAGAAAGGCGGACACGGTTTTAAGGCTGGCGTGTTCGATCTCCTTGCCGTTCTTGCCGGATTTGAGATTGAAACGCAAAGTCTGCTTGAATTCGAGCCTGCCGCCCTCGCCCGAGCGGATGAGCGCCTGCACATCCGTCCCCGAGACAGCGGCCTCGCGCTTCATGCCCATGGCCTCGATCCGCGCCCTGTTGCGGTGCAGGACAAAGAGCACGCCGAAGGCGATAAGAATGAGGACCACCGCCCCGGCCTGAAGGAAAGAATCGCTGGTCAGGGTGGAGAGGACGTTCTTGCGGGGAACGGCCACCCCCAGGGAAAGGGTGTCGCCGAAGATGGACAGCGGTTTTGCCCAGGTCCACCAGACTTCACCGTCCACGATAAAAGGAAACGGCTTGACCTGATCGCCCTTGAAACGGGCGGCCAGCCCGGTCACGGCCTGCCGGACCACTGGATCGGTAAGCTCTTCCGCCGTCAACACCTGCCCGACGGCCCCCACGGGCGCATCCGCGCCGAGGCCGCTGACGGGTATGGCCCGGCCGTCGCCCCAGTAGAGAAAAATCCGTTCGGCTCCGCCGTGCTCGGCCTCGTTGAGATGGGAAAGTATGGCCTCGGCCTGGAAGGCGAAGGAAAGCATGAGCCGCTCGCCGTCGCCCGACGACACCAGGGTGGATGCCGTGAGCCAGGCCGCCTTGACGTTATGGAACCGGCCCGCGCTGCGCCAGTTGACCTGGCCGGGCTCCAAGTGATTGAACTCTTCGACCAGGACCTGATCCACCTGGGAAAGATCGAGTCCGCCGTCCGAAAACGGCGCATCGTCCGGCTTGCCGTTCTTGATAAGCTTGGAGGTCACGGCGCTGTGCATCTCGTCGGGCACGGCCTCGACCATGCCCCCGTACCGCCGGGTAAGCAGATAGCGCAACCCCTGCCCGTCGCTGACCATGATGGCGGTCAGCGACTCGTGCTGCCTGAGGACAGCGCCCAACTCATTGCGCAGGGCTTCGGGCTTGAGGCTCTTGAGCAGTCCCGCGCCGATCTCCTGATTGGTGCTGCGCACCGCATTGAGCAGCACGGTCACAGCTCCGGACAAGCCGCGCGCCGAATTCTCCACGGCCACCACGGCCGCATCGCGCCGGATCTCCCGCACGCCCAGGTAGGCCAACCCGCCAATGGCCGCCACCGTGCAGATGACGCCGTAAAAAACCAGCAGATAGAGTTGCCTGCCCCGGAGAGCGCGCATTGCTAGCCGACCTCCCCGGCGTCCCCGTATTCGAGGAGGACCTGATCCACGGCCGCATCGGTCATGTCGAACATGACTTCACCGTGATCGAACCCCGCCAGGTGAAGCATCCCGTGGCCAAGCAGCCTGGCCAGATGCTCCAGCGGAACCTGGCCGTACAGGTCGGTCTCGCGGGCTAACGCGTCCACGGACAGGGCCAGTTCGCCAAGGTACTCGCCGTCGGAATCGTCTTTCCCTTCGTCCATGCCGTCGGCATCCTCTGTGTCCTCGGCATCATCGAAATCATGTGCCGGAAAGCTCAGGATGTTGGTCGGGCCGGTGCAGCCCAGGAATTCCCGGTTGAGCCGCGCGATCTCGCGGTCGTCCACCAGCTTGAGAATGAAGGTGCCGCCGGTCAACCCCAGGGCGTCCAGCAAAGTCCCGGCCAGCGCGCCCAGTTCACGCCGGGAAAGGGGGAACCTCGGATCGAGCCGGGTCTCGCAAAGGATATCCGCCGGTCCGCTCACGATCACTCCCCGTTGCCTTCGTGGACCTCGTAGGCCCTGACTATGCGCCCCACCAGGGGATGGCGGATGACGTCCTTCTCGTCGAAGGCGACGAACTTCACGCCCTCGACCCCTTCCAGGATACGCCGTGCGTGGAGCAGGCCGGACTTGGAATGGACCGGCAGGTCGATCTGGGTGACGTCGCCGGTGACGACGGCCTTGGAGCCGAAGCCGAGCCGGGTCAGAAACATCTTCATCTGCTCGGGAGTCGTGTTCTGGGCCTCGTCCAAGATGATGAAGGAGTCGTTCAAGGTACGGCCGCGCATGAAGGCCAGCGGGGCCACCTCAATCACCCCGGACTCCTGATAGTCCTGTACCTTGGCGAAATCGAGCATGTCGTGCAGGGCGTCATACAGCGGGCGGAGGTACGGATTGATTTTCTCCGCCAGATCGCCGGGCAGAAAGCCAAGTTTCTCCCCCGCCTCCACCGCGGGCCGGGTCAGGACGATGCGCTTGACCTCTCGGCGGACCAGCGCCCCTACGGCCATGGCCACGGCCAGATAGGTCTTGCCCGTGCCTGCGGGGCCGATGCCGAACGTCATGTCCGAATCGCGGATGGCGTCGAGATATTCACGCTGGTTCAGAGACTTGGGCGACACGGTCCGTTTTCCCGAAGTTGCATAGACGTCGCCCTTGAAGACCTCGCCCACGTCTGCCGAAGGCTGACGCTCAAGGATACGGCAGGCGAAATCCACCTCCTGCGGGTACACGGACTTGCCGCGCCGAATCATGGCGTAGAGCTGGGTCAGGACCTGGGCGGCCAGATCGCCCTTGTCGTCCTCCCCTTCCCCGGTCTGGATGATGAGAGTGTTGCCCCGGCTTTCGATGCGCACCCCGAGGCGTTCGCCCAACAATTTCAGGTGCTGCCCCTGAGGACCGAAAAGCTGACTGGCCATCTGGCCGTCGTCGAATTCTAATTTGGTTGAAGACAGAACGGTTTCCTCCGTATCAATCCTTGGCGCGCAGGAACATCCACCTGCACGCCTTGCGCTCCAGCACGTTGGCGACCTCATACAAGGCCGCGCCCATGATGGACATTCCCAGGATACCCGAGAACATGGTCAAATAATCCATGGCCCCCCAGGCATCCATAATCATATAGCCCAGCCCCCTGGTGGTGGCAAAGGATTCCACGAAAAAAAGCACGGCCACGGACACGCCGGTGCCGAGCCGGAGGGCCGTGAATCCATGCGGCAGGGCCGCCGGAAGCAGGACCTCAAGCAGAACGTCCATCCTGGAGCCGCCCAGGGAGCGGACCGAGTCGAAATACTTGGGATGGATGGAGCGCACCCCGTCGCGGGTTGTGACCAGGATCTGGTAGCCGAGGATAAGGGCTATCATGGCGATCTTGGAAGTGTCGCCCAACCCGAGCAACAGCAGAAAGATGGGCAGAAGCACGATCTTGGGCACGGGATAGGTCAAAAAAACGAAAGGAGCCATGATCTTGTCCACCCGCCTGACGCTGCCCATAACCAGCCCCAGGGGAAAGGCGATCACCCAGGCCAGCGCCATGGCGGTCACCGAACGGTACAGGCTGACCCCGAAATGCTCCCAGAAAATTCGCGTGGTCATGGCCTCGGCGAGAGCGGCCAAAGCGTCCTCGGGATGCGGCAGGACGACTCCGCCCAGGGACAGGGCCGCCAGTTTCCACAAGACGCCCAGGACCAGGATCACGAGGCCGTAGCGCAACATGGCGGTGAACAGCTTCACCACTGGGCCTCCACGGTATGACGCAGCTCCCTGAGCAGCGAGAAGCACGCCTCGGTGTCGCGGATGCGCGCGTCGCCGAAGCCCGGATTGTCGAACACGGCCACGGGCCGGGCCGGACGGGCGGACATGACCATGATCCGCTGCCCGAGCATGACCGCCTCCTCCAGGGAATGCGTGACCAACACATAGGGCACCCTGCGCGCCTGCCATGCGTCGAGCAGAGCCAACTGCAAACGCTCGCGGGTCAAGGCGTCCAGAGAGGAAAAGGGTTCGTCCAGGAGGGTCAGCCGGGGACGGGTGACGAAGGCCCGGGCGATGGCCACCCGCTGCTGTTCGCCGCCCGAGAGGTTGGCCGGGTAGTCGTCGTCCCGCCCGACGATGCCGACTTCGGCAAGCTGGGCGCGCGCCAGCTCCATACGTTCCTTCCGGCCCACGCCCTGAATCTTGAGCCCCAGGGCGACGTTGTCGATGACAGTGCGCCAGGGGAGCAGGCCATAGTCCTGAAGGATGATGGAGATGTCGGAAGCCGGGCCGGTTATGGGCCTGCCGTCCAGAAGCGCCCGTCCCACGTCCGGAGAAGACAACCCGCTCAACAGATAAAGCAGAGTCGTCTTGCCGCAGCCGGACGGACCGACAACGGCCAGGGTCTCCCCTTCCGAAAGGGTGAACGACACGTCCGAAATGACGGACTTCCCGTCATAGGACTTGCCCAGATTCTCCGCAGTCAGCATGAGCTACTTGATCTCCGGGGGCAGCGCCACGGCGTCGGGCACGCGCTTCTTGAGCAACCCCTGGGCCACCATCCAATCCTGGACCTCGGCCAGCTCCGACGACGCGGGCAGCGCGGGCGCGGGGAACGGATACACCGGGAACCGGGAAATCAGCGGTTTGGGAATGCGGCAGGTCTCGGCCATCAGCGGACGGTACTTCTCCGGGTTCTCGGCCAGGAGACGGACCGCCTCGCCGTAGGCGGCCATGAACTTGGCATAGGCGTCCCCGCCGTTGTCGAAATATTGCTTGTGCAGGCAAAGCACGGTCAGGGGCAAATCCAGATTCTCGGCAGTGGTCAGGACGCTGCCGCCCTTGAGTCGGGCCAGGGAGAGAAGCGGCTCGGGCAACAGTGCTGCGTCCATCTGGTCGGTCAGGAGCATCTGGAGGCGGATGGGCAGTTTCTTGACTTCCACCCGCTCGAAATAGTCGTGCCCCACGCCGAAACGATCCTCCAGCTTGTCGGCCAGAAACTCCATCACCGTGGATTTGGACAACGTCAGGGTGCGGCCCTTCATTTCGGCCAGAGTCCGGTCGCGCCCGGCGGGCGACAGCGCGATGCCGAACATGGGATAGCCCGGCGTGGTGCGCCAGGATGTCAGGACGATGTGCATGGGCACACCCCGGTCCAAAAGCAGATATGTGGCGACCAGATCACCGAAATAGCCGTCGATCTGCCCCGCCTGCATGGCCGTGTCGCGCTCCAGCGCGGACATGAAGCGGACCAGGCTCACGTCCAGCCCATGGCGGGAGAACAGCCCTTCCCTGTCGGCCACCTGCAACGGCAACGTGTCGATAACCGGCA
The DNA here is from genome assembly GCF_028532725.1 of Desulfovibrio sp. Fe33. Taxonomy (NCBI): domain Bacteria; kingdom Pseudomonadati; phylum Thermodesulfobacteriota; class Desulfovibrionia; order Desulfovibrionales; family Desulfovibrionaceae; genus Desulfovibrio; species Desulfovibrio sp. Fe33. The sequence continues at coordinate 103,685 of NZ_JAQKGU010000004.1, read as the reverse complement.
GGATGCCGAAACGAATTTTGATATTTTCCGCGCGAACGGTGGTGGCCAGGGCCAGAACCACGGCCACGGCGAGGAGTATTTTCTTCATGCCTCTTCCCCTTGAATTTGCTGGCGGAGTTTTTAACATGATGCGCAGAGAAAGGAAAGACGGGGCAACCTGCGCCGCCCCGTCCGAAAATGCGTACCGGCCCTGCCGTCGGCCAGCTTCATGCTAATGGCCGTGGGAATGACCATGGGAATGGCCAGGCAGGAAGCTCTTGGCCACCAGCGCCAAGGTAAGCAAGGCGGACGCCACGCCAATCCAGTGCGGCAACAGCTCGCTCACATCGGACACCACGGCGCGGATGTCCAGGCCGAGCGCGACATAGATGTGGTCCGTAACCCAGGCCAGGACCAGGGAACAGACGACGATTGAAGCCACATACAGCCCGGCGGCCCGCTTGCCCAGGGTCTTGAGCATGACCGTGATGGTCGCCCCGTTGGTGGCCGGTCCCGCCAGAAGAAAGACCAAAGCCGCACCCGGCGAAAGGCCCTTGAGCAAAAGCGAGGCCGCTATGGGAGTGGAGGCCGTGGCGCAAACATAGAGCGGCAGGGCCACGACCAGCATAACAAGATAGGAAAACATGCCGGTGCCCACATAACTATCCAGCGCATTCTCGGGAATGGCCGCCGAAATGATCCCGGCGATGACGACGCCAACCAGCAGCCAGCGGCCGATATCCTCTATCATCTCTCCGAAGGCGTGGCGCATCCCTGCCATGAAACGCCCCGCCACGGTCGGAGAGGGCGCGGACGCGCAGGAACCGCCACAGCCGCAGCCGGTGCAGCCTGCCGAACTCCCTGCGAGACCGGCGAGGGGCTGGGCCTCCGCCTTGTCGTCAGGGAAGGCGTTGATGAGCAGCCCCGCAAAAACGGCGGTGATTGTCGCGGCCACGGGACGGATGACGGTCATTAGCGGATCGATGAGCGCATACGTCACGGCCATGGAATCCACGCCCGTCTCGGGGGTGGAGATCATGAAGGCCGTGGTCGCCCCCTTGCTGGCGCCCTGCCTGCGCAGACCGAGCGCCGCAGGCAGCACGCCGCAGGAGCACAGGGGCAGCGGCACGCCGATGACCGCCGCCTTGAGCACCGCGCCCAGCGATTTTCCGCCCAGATGGCGGGCCATGAATGAATCGGGGACGAATCCCTTGAGCAGACCGGCCACGAAAAAACCGAAGAGCACATACGGTGCGGCCTCAACCAGAACATGCCATGACTCGGCAATAATATTGACTAAAATATCGATCATGCGGGAACCTGCGGTCACACTTTATTCACAATTGAGCATCTATTCATAAGACTAGGCAAAAAAAAGGAGGAGGCGGGCTACGCCTCTTCCTTGATGTGATCCAATCCCTGGGAGACCAGATTGCGCACATGGTCGTCGTCCAGGGAATAAAAGACGTTCTTGCCTTCCTTGCGGTAGCGCACCAGCTTGGCGGCCCGGAGCAGCCGCAACTGATGGGATATGGCCGACTGGGACATATCCAGGACCTCGGCCAGGGCGCAGACGCACAACTCGCCGAGGGACAAGGCATACAAAATTCGAACCCGGGTGTAATCGCCCAAGGCCTTGAAAAGTTCTGCCAAAAACAGGAACTCCCGCTCCGAAAGCATGGAATCACGGGCGGCGGACACGTTTTTAGCGTGCTGTTCGGTATCGCTGCAAGCTACGTTCGACATTTCTTCCCTCACATGAATATTCACTCATTTGTCATAACAATACGGTCATACAGGCCGGATGTCAAGTCCGGCCCGTTTCAAACGACCAAAATGAGCGGTCCGTGGCGCCTCCCTATCCCAAGCCGAGGCTGTCCAAAGTGAGGACCTTGCGAGCCGCGCGATCCAGAATGCGGTCGAGGAGTTCGGCGTGTTCCAGGCCCGAGGCCCGCACTTCCGCCATGAGTCCGGCCACGATCTTTTCCTGGGCGAGATAGCCGAGGACGACTTCGCGCACGTCGCGCAAAGAGACAAGACGGTCGGCCCACCCCAGCCCCTCCTGATAAAGCATCTTGGCGGAGAGGAAGGAAGCGAGCAAGGCCAGTTGATGAGCGCGCGGCAAGTCGTTCACCAACCGGTCGCGGTACCGTTCCGCCAGCACGGCCGGGCAGTAGGCCAACAGGACCTCGACCAGGGCCGGATCGTCGGCCACCCGCTCAACGGACTCCTTGAGCACGGCGTCCACGTGGTCCGCCAGGGAGTTGATGGACTCGGACAGAGCGTAGGAGAGCTGGGTGATGGTCCGTTCCCCCCCGGCCAGTTTGTATTCGCGCATGAGCAGATGCGCTTCGGAGCGCGCCCGCTGTCGGAGAATGACCAGAAGCTGCGCGATGTACTGCTCCTTGATTCCGATGAACTCCTCTTCGCTGAGGACGAGCCCGGCGAGGATTTCGTAGGAGGAGCAGATGACGCCCGTCTTGTTGGCCGAGGGGCCGGGCACGGCCAGGACCCCTGCCCGCTCGAGCATGGCGCGCGCGTCCGGCGAGATGAAGATGTTCGCCCCTTCGACGATGCCGCGCGCCGAAGGAGTGCCGTCCTTTTGCAGGAACTCCTTCCAGTTGGACATGTTCATCGTATCCGGCCTACCGCCTGACGGGATGAAGATGTCGGCCACGGCCGTGTTGTGGAGGGTGTTGCGGATGCGGGTGCCTTCCGGCTCCGCCGTGGAGACCACGAAGGCCCCTTCGCCCCTGAGCTCCGCACGGCTGAAATCGGCGGCCTTGAGATTGTTGTCCATGAGCCTGAGCAGTTCGCCGTGGTTCATGCCCTCTGGATCATACACCGCGCCGTGGCCGTCGGTCATGGCGACGATCTTCGCGTTCCCGCCGAACTCCCGAATAAGGATGCGCATGACGTTGGAGGCCACGTCACCGGCCGGTCCGCCGGTGATCTTGACCGAGAACGGTTCGTTCGCCGGGTCGATGCCGAGCGTGCGCAACAACTCCTCGGCGAAGACGATGACCCCTTCGGATGTGACGCCGTACTTCTTGTGGGGAATGCCCGCGCCGGGTTTGGAGCTCATGAAGGCACTGGGCCACTTGTAGCCGCGCCGGGCGGCCCTGTCGGCCATCCACTGGATGTGCTCCGGGGTGATGTTCTCGTCCGGGCCGAGGAAAATGATCTCCTCGCGGCCCAGATAGTCTACGATGCCGGGTTGGACAAAGCCGTTGCTCCCCTCGGGCGCGACGAGCAGGTCCAGGAAGGAGTCGACCATGGACTTGACCGCCAGGTCGATGTCGCCATCGGGTCCGAGCAGGATGACCGCCTTGGAACCGCCCTCCGGAATGTCCTTGTTCTTGAACTGCTGGGCGCGCGCCAGCTTGGTGACTTCGTCGAGCAGACGGTTGGACTCCACCTCGAACTGCTCCTGGCTCCATGTGCGAACCACGCGGACTCCGCCCCGGGCCATGTCGCGATAGCGCACATGGAAGGCCCAGCTGTACGGACCGTGGAAGCAATACACGCCGAAGGGACGCTCCTTCCTTGGCAGCGGAGCCAGAATCAACGGATCGAGACGGAAGCTCAATCCGAGCTTGTGCTCAAGATAATAGTTGGTCCGCAGGGTATAGCGGAAGAATTTATAAACATAAGTCAGGATGTCGCGATGAATGGAGTTGTCCACATCCCTGATTGCCGAACGCACCAGCTCACGCTGCTCGCGCATGGCGGCGGCGCGGTCTCCGGCGAAGGCCGGATCGAAACGGACCTCGAAATACCGCATGAGCAGACGGGTGACCGCCCGATGCTTGAGGAGGGCGTAAACGATGCGCGACGAAGTGTAGGCATGGAGATCCTTGCGAATGAGGAACTGGTGGGCGAACTCCCCGGCGGCCTGCATGAGCATGACCTGTCCCAGCTCCCAGCCGTCGTCGTACGCCAGAGCCTCCAGGCCGTGCGGCGCGAACCACTTGCACATCTCAAGCTGACGTTTGAGCCGCAACCACCGCTCGTCTCCCTCGTTGAGGTCGATACGCTTCCTGTCGAGATAAAAGCTCATGATGGAAATGGCGGACTGGCCCGGTCGCTCGAACTCGTCGGCATACGCCCTGTCCACGGGCACCCCTTCCCGCCCGAAAACGTTGACCACCGTATGCAGCAGCCCCTTCTTGGGCGGCTGGACCATGGCCACGCCGACGCGGTCGAAACCGGGGCGCACGTCCTTTTCAAGCTGAACCTGCACCCGTTCCTGATTCTCCAGGCAGCCGCAGGTCTTGAAGTGACGCACGGCGCGGCCCGGCTCGAACTTCTCCATGTAATCGTCGCTGACCCAGCCCAGGAACCGCTCGAAACCGTTCAGGTCGGCGGCGGCGAGCCCCATTTCCCCGGCCTTCGCCCTTTCCAGGACATCCTTCACCGTGGCGTTGTCCGCCGCGCAGGCAGGCTGCGGCGCGAGGACAAAGGTATCCAGCCTGAGGGAATCGTCCCGGCTGGAATAGAGACGCGCGTGCTGAATGTCCTTGTCCCTGTACTGATCGAGCACCCGGCCGAGCGTGTCCATGTCTCCGCCATGGGATATATGCGTCACCCGCGAACCACACGGGCTGTGCAGAGCGAGGGCCTGTCTTTCCTTGCGGACCATGCCCGAGACGAGCGCCATCAGATGCCTGACCTGTTCGTCTTCGCTGTGGGTCTGGAAATAGTACTCGGGCATATTGCCGTAAAACCAGGGCACCAGTTCGGCGGCCGAGCCTTCCAGGGTTTTCAGAAGCTTCTTCCTGACCTTCGCCGGATCGTCGTGAGTCTCGGTATTCATCGCGCATCATCCTTTTGTTCAAGAATTTTTTACACGTATCCGCCGATTGTGCCTTCGCGCCACCCCTGCGTCAACCCAATAAGGCAAATCACATTCACACCTTCAACCCGTTATAAATGTCCATCCCCGCAATCTAATGGCGTGGACAGGAAACGGGTGACGTCGTATGGGAAAAGACAAACGTCCACCGTAACAGGAACCCGATTCGGGAGTAAAAAATATGAGTAGAAACGCCATAGATACCGGCATTCTCCTGGAGACGGGAACCAACGAGCTCGAAATACTCGAATTCTACATCAACGAGGTTCGCGAGCCGGGAAAGGAACCCGTACCCAACTTCTTCGGCATCAACGTGGCCAAGGTCATGCAGGTCATCGAGACGCCCAACCTCGACCCGCCGGAATCCGCCCCGCATCCTTCGTTCATGGGGACCATCCCGCTGCGCGACCTCATCCTGCCGGTGCTGGACCTGTCCGTCTGGCTCGAATTGGACATGCCCAAGACGGAGCGCGACATCGTCATCGTCACCGAATTCAGCAAATCCGTGACGGGATTCCTGGTGTCGGGCGTAACCGAAATCCACCGCGTCGGCTGGGGCGAGGTCATCCCGCCCTCCAGCATCATCTCGACCAACACCGACGCCATCGTCGGCCTCATCGACAAGGGCGACTACTTCGTCCAGCTCCTGGACCTCGAGACCATCCTCTCGCAGTTCGAACCGGACGACGGTGTGGAAATGGCCGTCTCCGCCAACGAATACACGGTCCTCGTGGCCGACGATTCGGCCACCATCCGGGCCATGATAAAGGCCAACCTGACCGAGGCCAATTTCAAGCCCATCGTCACCAACAACGGCGACGAGGCCCTGCGCGCCATCATGGACATCAAGGCCAGGGCCGAAGCCGAGGGCAAGGACGTCACCGAATATGTGGATCTGATCATCTCCGACATCGAGATGCCTCTCATGGACGGCTTCAGCCTGACCAAACGGATCAAGGAAGACCCGGTCCTGCAAGCGCTGCCGGTCATCCTGTACTCGTCCATCATCACAAACGAGTTGCGGCACAAGGGTGAATCGGTGGGCGCGGACATGCAGATATCCAAACCCGACCTGCACACAATCCCGCAGGTGGCCCTCGACCTCATCGAAGGCGGTGCCCGCTGATGGCGATGAACGATCAGGTGATCGAGATTTTTCTGGAGGAAACTGCGGAGCGGCTCGACTCCATCGAATCGGGCCTGCTCCATTTGGAGACCTGCGGCCTCGACTGCGGCGACGAGACCATCAATTCAATCTTCCGCGACGCCCATTCCGTCAAGGCAGGCTCCAACCTGCTCAAGCTGACGAACATCGAGGACCTGGCCCACAAGCTGGAAAACGTCCTGGAGATGATCCGCCGAAAGGAAATAGCCCCCTCGGAGATGGTCGTCACCGCCTGCCTCGAATCCGTGGACAAGCTCCGCGAGCTCATCGAGAACGTCGAGCAGAGCGAAACCATCTCCACCCGCCTCCACCAGCACATGCTCGATGTGGCCGTACAGAAGACGCTGAACGGGGAATGATCTCGCCGCGCCCTTCCCCTCCGGGCTGCCCGCCGCTTCGCGGGAGACGACCGCGGAGGGCCGCGCACGGCAACGGACGCGGCGCGGCCAAGAGCGGATCGCCCGCCCTTTCGCGATGATTCGGCGTCAGTTCTCCAAAGTCGCCAGGAGCTCCTGCGCCTCGGTCATGCGGGTGAACGACGTATTCTTGAAGACCTCGCTCTCCGCGGCCTTGACGAACTCGTCATAGGTCATGATCCGGAAATTCATCATCACCCCCCTGGCCTTGAAATACATTTCAAGAAAGGCGAAGACCTGCTCGTCGGCCAGCCGCCCGGCAAGCTCGCGGCCGTTGTTCAGAGAGGTGAAAGGCTTGTTCATGCCGCCCAGGAGAAACATGTCCAGGCCGGACGCGCCGTCCGTGACCACCCCGAGCAAATTGAAGGTATGCAGCCGGGCCGCGAACTCTTCGGTCATGTTCGGCAGGTCGAGAAGGTCCTTCTTCGGGTACATGCCCACAAAGACCATCTGCCCGCCCTCTTCGGACATGGTATGACGAAAGACATGCTCGTCCCGGTTTTTCCGGGCGGCCTTGACGGTTTCGTAGAGGTCGAGGGCAAAGGCGAGTTTCAAGTCCCGCGCGACTTTTTCGTCCATGTGAATCTCCGTTAGATGATGCCGTGCAAGGGGCCGCCCTTGGCGCCCAGTTCGTCCACCCGCTTCTCCACTTCCGGGTCTTCCTCAAGGGGCGGGGCGTGATAGGTCTTGAGGCGGGCGTCGACGACGAGCGCCTTTTCCGCGCCCCAGTGCTTGGCGTGGGTGAATGCGCCCGCGCCGTAAATGTCGGTGGCCGGATCGGACCGGGTGAAGGCCACCCAGAGGAAATTATCCCAGTTCTTCGCAGCGAATTCCGCGTCGTCGGCCACGACGATCAGGGGGAACCCCTCGATGCCGGGGACCTTCCCCAGCATTTCGCCCAGCCGCTCCAGGGCGGGGTCCTGCTGGTCCCGCTTGCGGCGATGCTTGGGCCCCTTGATGACCAGAATCCCCGGCGCAAAGACTTGCGGATCGCGGAAACCGCGCGGCAGGTCGAGTCCGCCAGGCACTTCCGAGGCCAACTCGCGCTTGCGGCTTCCGGCCACGGCCAGGATGAGCTTGGAGCCCTGGTTCAGGCTGATGCCGGAGTAATCCAGGGTGTCTATGGTGGTCCGGGTGATGAAATGCAGATCGCGGGTCAAATCCGCCCGTTCCAACAAATGGCGGAAAAACTCCGGCACGTCGTGGCAGCCGATCCCGGCGGGCAGATCCTCCCGCGCGACGATGAGCACATACTTGGACAGCGACGTCTGGGTGTTGCCGAGCAGGGCCATGGCGTTGGTCAAGAGTTCCTGGGGCTGCCGCTCGGCCGCGTACGGCACATACCGTTCACTGCCAACGGCCAGAAGCAGCGGGTGCACGCCTGCCGCATCCACCGCATGGACTTCGTGCACGCCGGCGAAAACCGACGGGACCAGCTCGGCGGTCAGCTCATGAACAAATGCGCCGAACAGGGTGTCTTCCTGAGGAGGACGTCCCACCGTGGTGAAAGGCCAGACCGCGTCGTCGCGATGGTAGACCTTGTCCACCCTGAGAACGGGAAAGTCGTGGGCCAGACTGTAGTACCCCAGATGATCGCCGAACGGCCCCTCGGGCCTCTCCAAGCCCTGGATCACGGTTCCGCAAATGCAGAAATCGGCTTCGGCCGGAATGGGCAGACCGCCGGGCCGCCTGACCATGGGAATGCGGTGGCCGCCCAGCGCCCCTGCGAAAAAGAGTTCGGCCAGCCCCTCGGGCAGGGGCATCATGGCTGCCACGGTCATGGCGGGAGCACCGCCGACCGCGATGTTCACCTTGAGGGACTCGCCCCGCTTGATGGCCTCGGCATGATGATGTCCGATGCCCCGGTGAATCTGATAGTGCAGCCCCACCTCACGGTCTTTTTCAAACTCGTTGCCCGAAAGCTGGACGCGATACATGCCCAGATTCGATCCGGCAAAGCCCGGCGCGGAGGGATTTTCCGAATACACCTGGGGCAACGTCACGTAAGGGCCGCCGTCCATGGGCCAGGACTTGAGCGCGGGCAGACTGGAAATGGCCGTTTCGTTGGCCATGACCGGCCCGTTCGAGACGGTCCTGGGCATGGTGTGCCAGGCGGTTTTAGGCGCGCCGAGGTATCGCCAGGGGTGACGCAAACACTCCATGGGATCAAGCTTGAGCTTCATCAACCGCTCCACCATTTCCACGGTGTCGCGAAAGATGAAGCGCATCCGCTCGCGAGTGCCGTACAGGTTGGCGGCCATGGGGAATCGGCATCCCCGGACATTGCTGAAGAGCAGGGCCGGGCCGTTGGCCTTGAAAACCCTGCGCTGGATGGCTCCTATCTCCAGGTCCGCGTCCACACTCTTTTCGATGCGGACGAGGTCCCCCTCTGCCTCAAGGGCGTCGAGGCATTCACGCGTATTCCTGTATCCCATTGCGGTTCCCGTTTCTTTGACTTGTGGCGAGCAATCTAGACGGAAATAGAGGAAAAGTTAAGCGGAGAATCCATCCATGCGGAAACCATGAAGCAAATGCCGCCGGGGCTAGTGCCTGGTCGGCAACGGCTCCCATACGCATTCGTAGCGTGTAAACGACAGGCGGCGGCAGGAAAGGTGCGGGTCTTCGCTCAAGGGGCGCATCCATCTCGTGGCGAGATTGCGGCACGTGTTGCAAAATTCCTCGGGGTAGCTGCACACAAGGCAATAGGGCTGATAATCGTCGCAGCTCGCTGAATTCCAGGGACGCTGACGGCCAAGAATGCACCTCTTGTGATAGAAGACGCATTCCTGGCAGTTGTTTGACATTGTTAATATTTTACGCATTTCCAAGTCCTCCGAACCGGGTATTGTCTCAGTATGGCTGTAAGCACGGCGAGAAAGTTTTTAGTATTATAATTTTTATCGCCACACCGACGAATTCGCCACGCAAAACACCCGAAGACTTCCAACTCGGCGAAATACCGCCGATCTCGCCGGACAACTCGGTCTTGTCATTTGCAGGGCATCTGCTAGGTTGCCATGGCAAACAACACATCGTGCTCGGAGGAAAACGATGCCCCTGATTCAATGGGACGAAACCATGGCCGTCGGCATGGAAGAGCTGGATGAACAGCACATGGAACTCATCGACCTCATCAACGAGGTTTATGAAGCCATCCAGCGCCACGACGAACCGATGATGTCCCGGATTCTCGAAAAGACGCGCAACTATTCCGACGCCCATTTCGAAACCGAAGAAGCGATCCTGCGCAGTTACGGCTACCCGAAAACCGAGGAGCACGGCGAACAGCATCGCACCTTCACCGCCAAATTGGACGAGTTCAAGCGCAACATGCACACCACGGCCAACCTCTCCCAGGTCTTCATTTTTCTCAGCCGCTGGCTAAGCAACCACATCATGAACGAAGACCGGGAATTCATCCCCTGGCTTCCGGAAACGAACGACGAGGGAGCGTAAGGCGAACGTCCTGAAGAAGAAAAGCAGGCGTTGAAAGCCGCTTTGCGGCAATAGCCTGGTGATTTCGCCTCCGGCGGGCTAGGGTTCGCCCCCTTGCATCCCCTGTATGCGCCTTCGGCGCGGACTTTTTTTCCGTTCCGCAGTGTCCTGCCGTGAAAGCGGGAAATTGATTATATGGGTCCATAATAAAAGCCCCCGCCGATCGGCAGGGGCTTTTATCATGCGTTCTATCCGGACCCGGCGGCCGGGCGGACTCCCCAAGCGGAAAGCCTGTCGGCGACGCCTCTACTCGTCCGTATGCGCCGTCAGGAACATGCTCTTCTCCAACGCCGCAAAAAACTGCTGGTAAATGATGGGATCGGAGATCGGCTCAATGTTGTATTGAGCGTTGGCCCTGACCGTCATCTGATCGGTTCCCCGGGGATACGTGTTCACGGTCATCCGCACCCGATATCCATGCAGCTTGGTTCCCGAAACCGAACCGAGCTCATAGGACGCCTTGTCAATGACGAACCCCAGGTCCTGCAGGGTCGCGATGACCGTCTGCAACGTTTTTTTCTTGTCTCCGGTGTCGAAGTAGCGCGTCTGCATGGCGCGCAGCTTGACCTGAGACTCGCCGTCGCTGTCCAGAATATTTCTTTGGGCCGTCTGGCAGCCTGCGAAAAACAAGAGAGCGACCAGAAGCAAAAGCGATTTCTTCATATTGTGTTAGCCTCTAGGAATAACGATTTCGACAATTTTTCAAAGAACTCTTTGTAGATCTGCTCATCATTAACCTGCCGCTGAGAATTGACCTGGCCCAACTTGTTGTAGATGACCTGCTGGAAGGTCACCCGCACAGCGGTGCTGCCCGGCGTATCCTTGACGGCAAGAAGCGCATCCAGATCGTTTGCCAGGGTATTCGCCGTATTTTCGGCGATGGTCTTGGCGATGCTTTCGCACGCATCCTTCGGGAATGCGTCCAACAGCCCTTCGTAGATCGCGTCGTGAACACGCCGTTTGACATCGGCGATCCGCTCCGGCGACAAATCCGTATCAGGCGTTTCGCTGTCCCCGTCCAAATGCCGAATTACCAGTGAGACCTTGACGAGCTGGGTCGCGTCCGCCGAATTCACCGCGTTGGGATTGTTGCCCAACGCCCCAAGCACGGCCAGCAGGAAGACCTGGCCGCCGTCGGTTGCGTCACGGTTCTTGGAAGCCACGACCACGCCCAACTCCGGATCGGTCTCGTCCAAATTGAAACCAAGGTCCTGGAGAACGGCGTTGGCAGCGACGAGAACGGCCATATCGTTGCCAGTGTCATACTGCCTGGTCTGAAGCTGCCTGTCGGCGAGAGACTCGGGCGATAATTGAAGAGCGTCCTGGGGGATGCGCGCGGCGCACCCCGTCGTCAGGAAAAGCATAAGTAATAAGCTAAACCATTTCCGGTACATAGCCACATACCGCCCGGCTAGAAACTGGACTGCCGATAAGCGAAGTCCCGAACGAGATTGTTCTCGTCATACTTGATGATGATCGTAAGCGTCCTCTGGGTCGAACTCGCGGCTCCGCTGCTGCCGCTATAGTTGCCGCCTCCGGCCGCCCCTCCGACGCCTCCGAAGACAAGGCCCAGAACGCCGACGCCGCCCGAAGAAGATGAGTACACATGTTCGGTGGACACCTTGTCATAAACCCAGACTTCTCTCCGTTGGGAATCGGTCGTGACCATATTGGGAGCCCCCAGGATGCCGGCCACGTCCGCGCTGGACATCCCGACCTTGATCTCCTTTTGGACTGTTCCCACGGTCAGCTTGTCGCCGGAATCGTCACGCACGTCGTCCCGGTGCTGCTTGGCGGCCATACACCCGGCGCTCGCCAACAATGCAAACGTCAGGATCATAGACAGAAATACTCTCATACTCACCTCTAATCGCGGCTTTATGTTGAACAAGGATGCAAATCTAACTTTCGACTTAAGGAAATGTCTAGAGATTTATCGATCTCATTGTGCTTCCATGATAAGAAGAACTGTTTGGGCTTCCCTGACTAATCCTTCGGATATGTGAATATGATTCAAGCGATGACATCCCTCACACGCTGCGACATTTGCGTCGGAATGGGGACGGCGGCGAGCAGAAGAGTAAGGGATAGGGCGCAAAAGCAAAAAAGCCACCTGAAATAAGGCGGCTTTTTGAACAGCATGGTATGCTGTGAGATAACGCGGTGGCGGGCTATACAAGATTCGAACTTGTGACCTCTTGCTCCGGAGGCAAGCACTCTATCCAACTGAGCTAATAGCCCGCGGGAAGAAAGTAGCTATACTTCGCTCAACCCTTTGTCAAGGCCATACTGTCGACCGGATAAAGGAAACCTGGGAAGCCCGGAAACCACGCCGGGCGGTTTCCCCTTGCGGGCAAGTATCATAAAAGTCTATACGTCTGACAAATCGAACATGTGGGAGAACCATGGACATCAAACGGATTATTCTCGCGGTCAGCGGCGCCAGCGGCACCGTGTACGCGGCGGCTCTTGTCGACGCCTTGACCGGACGTGAAGACGTGGAACTGCACGTCATAGTATCGGACGCCGCGCGACGGGTTCTCGCGGTTGAGACCGACCTTCCCCCGGACGCATTGGAACGCGGCGCAGCCGCGTCCTATTCACAGGACGACATAGCAGCCCCTCCTGCCAGCGGCTCCTGGAAGCATAGCGGCATGATCGTCTGCCCCTGCTCCATGGCGACCATGTCCGCCGTGGCGACCGGCTTCGGCCACACCCTCATTCACCGGGCCGCCGACGTCTGCCTCAAGGAACGGCGCAGACTGATCCTGGTCCCCCGCGAAACCCCCTTCACCACCATCCATCTGCAAAACATGCTCACGGCGACCCAGGCCGGAGCTGTCGTGTTACCGGCGAGTCCGGGCTTCTACCACCGCCCGGAGACCATCAAGGATCTGGCAAGCCAGGTGGCGGGCAAGATTCTCGATCAACTGGATATCCCCCACAACCTTTTCAAGCGGTGGGGAGACTAGGAGAAGCGCCATGGAGATAACCTGGTTCGGCCACGCGAATTTCAGAATCAAGGCCGCAGACGCAACCCTGTTCATCGACCCGTTTTTCGTGGGCAATCCCAGCGCCCCCACGTCATACAAGGACGTGGACGAATGCAACCTCATCCTGGTGACCCACGACCACCACGACCACATCGGCCAGACCCTCGAACTTGCCGTCAAGCACGACGCCGAGGTGGTGGCCATGTTCGACGTCATCCAAAATCTAATTGAAATGGGCCTGCCCGAACACCTGGGCGTGGGCATGAACATCGGCGGCACGGTCAATCGCCTAGGACTGGACATTCAGATGGTCCAGGCCATGCACTCTTCGGCCACAGGTATGCCCGCAGGCTTCATCATCACCGAACCGGGCGGTCTGTGCATCTACGATTCGGGCGACACCGGCCTGTTCGGCGACATGGAATTATTCGGGGCGTTCCACGATATCGACGTGGCCATCCTGCCTATCGGCGGAAGGTTCACCATGGACTCCGTCCAGGCGGCCTACGCCTGCAAGCTGCTCAAGTGCAAGAAGATCATTCCCCAGCACTGGGGCACCTGGGGCATACTGGACCAGAACACCCGGTCCCTGGCCGAACAACTGACCCTAATCGCCCCGGCCACCGAGATGCTTGAACTGGAGATCGGCAAACCCGCAATCCTCTAGCGGATCGACGCGCATCGCGCCCCGCAGGGATTCACTCCGATGCGGTCACGAATCCCGCGTCGCCTTGAGAGCCTGCAAAGCGGCATGAATTTTCTCCCCGCGCTTGGGGCCGATGCCGGACAATCCGCCGAGGGCGTCCGGCCCGGCTTCGAGCATGGCGTCCAGCGACTCGAAGCGGTCCCACAAGATGCGGGCCGTCTTGGGTCCGATGCCGGGCAAGGAGGTCAACTCGCTGCTCAGGACAGCCTTCTTGCGCGCCCTGCGCTGCCTGCCCAGGACAAATCTGTGAGCCGCGTCACGAATCATTTGCAGGAACAGCAATTCCGGGCTGCCGGGCTTGAGCGGCATGGGGTTCTTGCGCCCGGGCCGGAAGACAACGTCACCCAGCTCGCCCGCCCTGCGCGATTCGCCCTTGGCGATGGCGGCCAGCTCCCAGCCGCACTCCACGGTGCATTCCGCCAATCCCTTTTCCACGGCGGAAAGCTGCCCCCGGCCGCCGTCGATCAGCACCAGATCAGGCCACGGGGGGCCGGACTCCACGCGTCGACGGGCCCATCCGGCCAAGGCCGCGTAATCGTCCGCCGCGCCCTCCAGCTCGGGAAAGGCATAGAGCCGGGATGCGTCGGGATTGCGCCGCCCGTCCTCGAAAACCACCTGCCCCACGCGCATGTCCTTGCCGGACAGGTGCGAAGCGTCCACGCACTCGATGCGCACGGGCTCCTCGGGCAGACGCAGGACCTTACGCAGCCTTGAAGTGATGGTCTCCTGCGACTCCATGGCCTGCGCCGCGACGTTGCGGGCGATGCCGAGCAATTGTTTTTCCTGGGTATTCCTGGGTGAAACGATGCGCACGGCCGCTCCGCTCCGCTCGGCCAGGACCTCGGGAAGCGGAGATTCCTCCAACTCCATGGGCACGATCACCATGGACGGGATAAACCGCCCCGGCCCGTAGAACTGACCGATAAAACTCTCCACCACCTCCGGGCCCTCGTCCAATGTCAGTCCGGGCCAGAAGAACTGCTTCTGGTCGAGCAGCCGCCCCTGACGCACGAAAAGCAGCCCGAGACCGAGACCCTGCCCGTTTTCGGCAAGACCGATCACATCACGGTCGCGGTTGTCGTGAATGACTGCGGCCTGCCCTTCCACGGTCTTTCCCACAGCCCGGATCTGATCGCGGTACTCGGCGGCCCGCTCGTACTCCATATCCCGGGAAGCCTCCTTCATCTTGCGGGTGAGATCATCCACAAGTTCCATGCTCCTCCCGGAAAGCAGCATCTCCACACGATGAACCATCTCCGCATAGGCGGCACGGTCCACGTCCTTGACGCAGGGGCCCCAACACTGGCCGATGTCGTGATACAGGCAGGGGCGCACCCGGTTGCGAAAGGCGGTGTCCTTGCATTTACGCAGGGGAAACACCTTGCCGAGCAGCTTCCAGACAGTGCGCGCGGCCGAGGCGGAAGTGAACGGCCCGAAATAGACCGCCCCGTCGCGGACCACCTTGCGGGTCATGGCCAGACGAGGAAACTCCGACTGGCGGTCAAGACGGAAAAGGACATACTGCTTGTCGTCCTTGAGGACGATGTTGTAGCGCGGCCGATGCTTCTTGATGAGCCCGGACTCCAGGAGCAGGGCCTCCTTCTCGGTGGCCGTGAGCAGGATGTCCACATGCCGTATGTGGCTGACCAGGGCCCGCGTCTTCGGAGTATGGGCGGCGGTGTTTCGGAAATAGGAAGCAAGCCTGCGGCGCAATCGCTTGGCCTTGCCGACATAGAGAATGCGGCCCCGCCCATCCTTCATTAAATATACGCCCGGAGTGTCCGGGAAGTGATCGGCAAAAAATTTGTACTCGGTGTCCATGGCGATGCGTTTTCTTCAATAATTTTTTAACTGCATTAAACCATATCGGAAAAAGCGGCGTAAATCACTCCCGAAAATCAACTATACAACACATTGTTTTATAAGTATTAATTTTGCATCAACAAACAGAATGGCTCAATCGTTTGGCCGGTAAAAAAATTTTTACTCTGTTGCATTTTTTAGCCGGAATTCCTTGCAAAAAGATATGGGCTGGGATAAACGGTAGCCAGTTAAGGCGTTAACTTGGTCTCTAATTGCAAAAAAAAGGAAGATCACAAATGAAACGTTTGACTCTGCTCGCAGTCGCCCTGGTTATGGTCCTGGGCATGGCTGTGTCCGCTTCCGCGGCTCCCGAGGTTTCCATCTCCGGTAACCTCCTGATCAACGCCATCTGGAAAGGCAACTGGGACTTCGACAAGAATGCTGGCGAAAAGGCCACCGAAATCCGTCAGCGTGCCGACCTGTACTTCACCGTTACCGCCAACGAGAACCTGAAAGGCGTTCTCGGTTTCCGTTCCGTGAAGGCTAACTGGGGCCAGGCTGGCTGGGAACTGGACGGCGCTGGTGGCGGCAAGACCAACACCATCGACATCCGCGATGCTTACATCGACTTCAACTGGCCGGGCACTGACGTCAACGTCAAGGCCGGTCTGTACACCGTCGCTCTGCCCGCTTCCGTGGGTGGCGCTTCCATGATCCTCGGCGAGCGCGCCGGTGCCGTCATGGTTTCCGCTCCGATGACCGACAACGTCTCCGTCCTGGCTGGTTACACCCGCCTGTTCGACCTGGACGACAACGAGGACAGCGCTGCCGCTCTCGACAATTCCTACCTGGACGGCTACCTGGTCGCTCTGCCCCTGAACTTCGAAGGCTTCGCCGCTACCCCGTTCTTCCTGTACGGCAACGGTGGCAAGAACTTCCCCGAGTCTGGTGAGGATGTTTCCGCCTACTGGCTCGGCTCCAACTTCACCATGTCCATCCTGGATCCCTTCATCGTGAAGGCTGACATCAACTACGGCAACCTCGACGCCGACACCGATGCTCTTGACGCTTCCGGTTGGCTGTTCGACCTGGGTCTGGACTACACCGGTTTTGACTTCATGACCGTGTCCACCTACTTCGCTTACTCCACCGGTCGTGACGACGATGCCAGCAACGGCTCCGAAGCCATGCCCATCCTGAACTCCGACTGGGCTGTTGGTTCCTTCTTCTTCGGCGGCGGTTCCATCACCTCTGACGACATCAACGGCGGCGACGTCGAAGCCGGCTTCTGGACCATCGGCGCCTCTCTGCTGGACATCCAGTCCTTCGCTGAAGGCCTGACCCACACCGTGCACGTCCTGTACGCCAAGGGTACCAACGACAAGAAGGCTCCTGGCCTGACCTACGGCAAGGGCCTGACCGAAGACGACTCCCTGTGGGAAGTTGACTTCAACACCGACTACAAGATCTACGACGAGCTGACCCTGTACACCCAGCTGGGTTACATCAACTCCGACTTCGACAAGGACGTCTGGGGCGACGATGTCAAGAATGACGCTTGGAAGGTCGCTACCGGTGTTGTCTACAAGTTCTAAGCTCGCTTAGAACCGTAAGCTGAAAAGCTTATCTGCCAAGTAACGCCAGAGGGCCGGGGAGTGCAAACCCCGGCCCTCTTTCTTTGTGAGCCCGCCCTCGACTTTTGATCTTCGCTCGGCTATTAAATATCCCCTTGGACGAACAATCAGACAACCGCCTTTCATGAGGTCGACATGCCCTGTAGAGATTTGACATACACCAACCCGGAAGACTGGACCGCCATCGGCGCGTGGCTTGAAAAACGCAAGGACCCGGATACCAAGGTGGACTCCATCGTGCGGAACATCCTCGCCGATGTCCGCGAGCGCGGTGATGAAGCTCTGGCCGAATACACCCGCAAATTCGATTGCCCGGACTTCGACAAGGCCGCCCTTCGAGTTCCCGCCGAAGCCATCACCGCCGCCCTTTCAGACATCCCCGCAGAAGACGCGGACATCCTCCGGGAAGCCATTGCCCGTGTCCGCGCCTTCCACATGAACCAGAAGGAAAAGTCCTGGTGGACCACCGCCGAGGACGGCACCATACTCGGACAGATGGTCCGGCCCGTCGACCGCGTCGGGCTGTATGTTCCCGGCGGACAAGGCGGGGAGACCCCGCTCATCTCCAGCCTGATAATGAATGCCATTCCGGCCCAGGTGGCGGGCGTCGAATCTATCGCCGTGACCTCGCCGCCGCGCAAGGACGGAACGCTCAATCCCTACATCCTTGCCACGGCCGCCCTGCTCGGCCTGGACGAAATTTATCTCGCAGGTTCCGCATGGGCCATTGCGGCCCTCGCCTTCGGCACCGAAGCCATCGCCCCGTGCGACGTGCTGGCCGGGCCGGGCAACATCTTCGTGGCCACAGCCAAAACCCAGCTCATAGGCCAGGTTGGCATAGACATGGTAGCCGGCCCCTCTGAAATCGTCATCCTTGCGGACGATTCGGCCAATGCCGACTGGCTGGCCGCCGACATGCTGTCCCAGGCGGAACACGATCCTCTTGCCGCGTCCATACTCGTCACCCCGGACACAGACCTGGCCGCGAAGGTGCGCGAGGCGCTCAAGACACAGTGCAAGGCCCTGCCACGCTGCGACATCGCCGCAAAATCCCTGGAAAACTGGGGAGCAATCATCACCGTGCCCGACATCGCGACCGGCGCGGAAATGGTCAATCATCTTGCTCCCGAACACCTTGAACTCGCGGTGGCGGACCCTTGGTCCATTCTCGGTTCCATCCGCCACGCCGGGGCCATCTTCATGGGGCACAATTCTCCCGAGCCGGTAGGCGACTACTTCGCCGGGCCCAACCACGTTCTCCCCACACTGCGTACGGTCCGTTTTTCCTCGGCTCTTTCCGTGCAGAACTTCTGCAAGAAATCCAGCGTGATCGCAGCCAGCCCGAGCTATGTCGCCGAACATGGCGCCAAGATCGCCCGCCTGGCCAGGCTGGAAGGGCTCGAAGCCCACGCCCGCAGCGTGGAACAACGCAACAAGTAACAATACCTTAAAAGAAGGAATACCATGGCTGCCGTTCTTGAAACCAACATTTCCGAGTATCCGCTCATTTCCAGGGGCAAGGTCCGCGACATCTACGAAATTGATGCGGACACCCTGCTCCTGGTGACCACCGACCGCATCTCCGCCTTCGACGTGGTCATGCCCGACCCCATTGAGGGCAAAGGCAAGGTGCTCAACCAGATCACCCTTTTCTGGATGAAGATGATGGAGGACCTGGTCCCCAATCATGTCATCGCCACCAACGTCGACGACTACCCTGAGCCGCTGCGCAAGTATCGCGATCAGCTTCAGGACCGTTCGGTGCTGGCCAAAAAGGCCAAGCCCCTGCCGATCGAATGCATCGTGCGCGGCTTCATCACCGGCTCGGGCTGGTCAGACTACCTCAAGACCGGTGAGGTCTGCGGCCACAAGCTGCCCGAGGGACTGAAGGAATCCGAGATGCTCGAAAAGCCCCTGTTCACCCCCTCCACCAAGGCCGAACTGGGCGCGCACGACGAGAACATCTCCCTGGACAAGGCCGCCGACCTGCTCGGCGAGGAGATGATGCGCAAGGTGGAGAAGCTGGCGCTTTCCATCTATACCCGCGCCCGCGACTACGCAAAGGAACGCGGCATCCTCATCGCGGACACCAAATTCGAATTCGGGGTCATCGACGGCGAACTGATCTTCATCGACGAAGCCCTGACCCCCGACTCCTCCCGCTTCTGGCCCGAGGAAGGATATGCGCCCGGCAAGTCCCAGCCGAGCTTCGACAAGCAGTATTTCCGTAACTGGCTGATGGAGATTGGCTTCAACAAGCAGCCGCCCGCGCCGCGCATCCCTGCGGATATCGCCGAGCGGACCCGCGAAAAATACCTCGAAGCCTACAAGCTCCTGACCGGAGAAGACCTGAACCTGTAGGAGGTCATATGCCTGAATGGCTGCAACTCGTCCTGCTGGTGATCCTGGGCCTGGTCATAGGCCGGGTCCTGCGTGGGAAATTCGGCGGGGGATGAGGCCCCGGCCCGAATCAGTGCGGCTGGACGCCGCCTGACGACAAGGATAAGAAATAAGGGAAACGGGAGCGGGCGCGCCCTTGACAGGCGCGTCGAATCCCAATATGTAACCTCTCTTGCCTTGCTCTCCGCCACGTGGCGGAGGGCCAATGACCAAAAGGAGAATGAAATGGCAAACAATTACGAGACGCTCGTCCTGCTCTCTCCGGAGCTGGCTGAGGAAGACAGGAAATCTATCCTGGACACCCTCACCGGCATCGTGGATCGCGATGGCGGCAAAATGGTTGAGACCGACGATTGGGGAATGCGCCAGTTGGCCTACCCCGTCCAGAAGCAGACCCGTGGATACTACGTTCGCCTGGTGTTCGAAGCCCCCGGCGCGCTGGTTGCCGAGCTTGAGCGCAACATCCGCATCACCGACGGCATCTTCAAGTTCATGACCGTCAAACTGGCTGCCTAGGAGGTTTCACCATGGCTTTCCGCAAAAAATTCACCCCGAGGAAGAAGTTCTGCCGCTTCTGCGCGGACGCAGAACTGCCCCTGGACTACAAGCGTCCGGACATCCTCCGCGATTTCGTCACCGAGCGCGGCAAGATCATTGCCCGCCGCATCACCGGCACCTGCGCCAAGCACCAGCGTCGGCTGACCAACGAAATCAAGCGCGCCCGTCAGATGGCCCTGCTTTTCTACACCACCGTTCACAGCACTGATGTGAAGAAACGGAGCTCCATGTAGGAGGGAGGACAAATGAAACTTATTTTACGCGCTGACGTCGACTCTCTGGGTCGACTCGGAGATATCGTTACCGTCAAGCCCGGTTTCGGCCGCAACTACCTGATCCCTCAGGGTCTGGCCAAGCCCGCTACCACCGCCAACCTGAAGGCCTTCGAACTGGAGCGCCGCAAGCTGCAGGAACAGGCTGACTCCCTGCGCGCCCAGGCCCAGGGCCTGGCCGAGCGCATCGCCGCCACCCCGATCGAGATCGAGGTGCGTGTCGGCGACGGCGACAAGCTGTACGGCTCCGTCACCACCGTCAACATCGGTGACGCCATGGAAGCCGCCGGCATCGAAATCGATCGCCGCAAGATCATCCTGCCCGAGCCCATCCGCTCCTTGGGCGAATACGAGATCGAAATCCGCCTGCACCCCGACGTTCGCGGCGAGCTGAAGCTCACCGTCACCCGTCACGGCGGTTCCGTGATCGAAGAAGTCCTGGAAGTTGAAGAAACCGAAGAAGTGGCCGAGGCCGTCGAGGAATCCGTAGAGAATGCCGAAGACGCCGAGACCGCAGAGGCCTAGTTCGGGCCAATACGCAGATAATCCGGAAGAGGCCCTGGAAAGGGCCTCTTCCGATATCCTACGCAAAGTCCCCCCCCACTCTTTCGAAGCCGAGCAGGCAGTGCTCGGCGGCGTGTTCCAGTCCGAAAGCATGTTCCACCAACTGGTGGACATCATCGGTCCGGATGATTTCTATTCGCCTGTCCATCGGGACATCTTCAAGGCGTTCACGCAGCTTTACGACGACCATCAGCCCATCGACGTGATTACCGTGGCCAACCAGTTGGCCAAGAACAACACGCTCGACACCGTGGGCGGCCCGGTCTATCTGGCCGAGCTGTCCGACTCCGTGGTCAGTGCGTCCAACGCCCTCTATCACGCGCAGATCGTCCGCGATAAGCACACCTTGCGCGAACTCATCGACATTTCCAGTGGCATCATCTCCAACTGTTTTTCCTCGCGCGACGTGGGGGAGGTCCTGGACGAATCCGAAAAGGAAATCTTCCGCATCGCCCAGAGCAAGGAAATGCGCGGGATGCAGTCCAGCGGACAGTTGGTGCCCAAGGTCTTCGACGAACTGACCGCCCGGTTCAACAACAAATCCGTGGTCACGGGCATCCAGACCCACTACCACGAATTCGACAACATGACCGCGGGCTTGCAGAACTCGGACCTCATCATCATCGCGGGCCGTCCGTCCATGGGCAAGACCGCCTTCGCCCTGAACGTGGCCCTGCGCGCGGCGGCGCGTTCCGAATGCCCCACGGCCATATTCTCTCTAGAAATGTCCATGGAACAGCTCATGACCCGTCTGCTCGCCGTGCAGAGCAAGGTCGAGCTATCCAACCTGCGTACCGGCTACCTCGACGACTCCGACTGGAACAAGTTGTACGAGGGCGCTGACGTGCTCAGCAAGGCCCCCATTTTCATCGACGACACCCCGGCCCTCTCCACGCTGGAATTGCAGGCCCGTTGCCGCCGCCTGAAAGCCGAGCACAACCTCGGGCTGATCGTGATCGACTACCTTCAGCTCATGCGCTCCAGCGCGCGGCCGGACTCCCGTGAGCAGGAAATTTCTGATATTTCCCGCCATCTCAAGGCGTTGGCCAAGGAACTGAACGTACCTGTCATCGCCCTGTCCCAGCTCAACCGCAAAGTGGAAGAACGCACGGACAAACGCCCCATGATGTCGGACCTCCGCGAATCCGGAGCCATCGAGCAGGACGCGGATATTATCATTTTCCTTTACCGCGACGCCGCCTACAACAAGAGCGAGGACAACCCGCTCAAGAACCACGCGGAAGTCATCATCGGTAAGCAGCGTAACGGTCCCACGGGCCGATGCGAGCTCTTTTTCAAGAAGGAATACACACTTTTCGAAAACATGGACGCCACGGCCTATCCTTCCGAACTGCCTGAGGGATTCCACCAGGACGGCGACTAACCTCAATCTCGCGGAACCGCTATGTACTACGATCCAGTAGAGACCATGGACCGCGCCGCCCTGGAAGAGCTCCAGGCCGAACGCCTCAGAGAGACCATCGAAATCGCCAAACGTTCCCCCTTCTATGCCGAACGGCTCAAGGGAATCGAACCCGGCGACATCAAGACCCCCGCGGATGTGACAGGCCTGCCCTTCACAACCAAGGACGACCTGCGCAACCAGTATCCGCACGGACTGCTGGCGCGCCCGCTTGAGGATTTCGTCCGCCTGCACGCTTCCAGCGGCACCACGGGATCGCCGGTGGCCGTTTTCTATACCCGGAAGGACCTGGAGACCTGGGCCGACCTGATGGCTCGCTCCATGTTCTGCTGCGGCTGCCGCCGTACCGACGTCCTGCAGAATACCGCCGGATACGGCCTGTTCACAGGAGGACTCGGCATCCACTACGGCTCCGAACGGCTGGGAATGCTGACCATCCCGGCGGGCACGGGCAACACCAAGCGCCAAATCAAGATGATCCTCGACCACAACGTCACGGTCCTGCACATCATCCCTTCGTTCGCTCTTTATTTCGCCCAAAAGGTACGTGAGGAAGGCTACGATCCCAAGGACATGCCGTGGCGCATCGCACTCATCGGAGCCGAGCCCCACACCGAGCAGGCCCGCGCGAAGATCGAGGAGCTCATGCACATCAAGGCGTACAACTCCTACGGCCTTTCCGAGATGAACGGACCGGGCGTCGCCTTCGAATGCGAGCAGCAGAACGGGATGCACCTCTGGGAGGACGCCTACATCGCCGAGATCATCAATCCCGAGACCGGGGAGCATGTGGCGGAAGGCGAAATCGGCGAACTGGTCATGACAACCCTCCGCCGCGAGGGAATGCCGATCATCCGTTACCGAACCCGCGACCTGACCCGCTTCGTGCCGGGCAAATGCGAATGCGGCCGGACTCATCGGCGCATCGACCGCATCACCGGCCGGGCGGACGACATGATGATCCTCAAGGGCGTGAACATCTACCCCATGCAGGTCGAGCAATGCCTCATGGCCATGCCCGAGGTGGGACAGAACTACCTTATCGAGCTCATCCGTGAAGGCGTTTCCGACCAGATGCGGGTCAAGGTCGAAATCAAGGACGAATACTTCGTGGAAGACATGCGCGTCCTCCAAGGATTGCAGAAGCGCATCGCCAAAAACCTGTGCAACGAAATCCTCGTCACGCCGCGAGTCGAGCTGTGCCAGCCCAACTCCATTCCCAAGGCGGAAGGCAAGGCCGTCCGC
The DNA here is from genome assembly GCF_028532725.1 of Desulfovibrio sp. Fe33. Classification (NCBI taxonomy): domain Bacteria; kingdom Pseudomonadati; phylum Thermodesulfobacteriota; class Desulfovibrionia; order Desulfovibrionales; family Desulfovibrionaceae; genus Desulfovibrio; species Desulfovibrio sp. Fe33. The sequence goes on along the minus strand of NZ_JAQKGU010000004.1, from coordinate 80,177 downwards.
GTGGTGGACCTGCGGGACAAGGAATAGGGAACGGCCGTGGAATACGTCTGGGCCATTCTGCTCATCCTGGGGCTGATGCTCTCCCAGGTCCTCCAGCTCTTCAGTATGCCCGCCAACTGGGTGGCGCTGGGACTGGTGGCTCTGTGGAAATACATCTACCCCGAGTCCATGGCCTGGAACTTCGTCATCGTGCTCGGCGTGGCCGCGGCACTGGGCGAAGCCCTGGAATTCGGGCTTCAAGCCTGGGGCGCGGGCCGCTACGGCGCATCCGTACGCGGCAATGTGGGCGGTATAATCGGGGCCATAGCCGGAGCCATCTTCGGCGCGCCCTTCTTCCTGGGCTTAGGCGCACTTCTCGGCGCGCTGGGCGGGGCGTATCTCGGCTGCCTCGTTGCCGAGATGCCAGGCCGCACCCGGCCCGAAGCGTTCCGCGCCGCCAAGGGCGCATTCGTGGGCAAGGCGCTCGGCTTCACGCTCAAGACCGCCATCGGCGCAACCATGGTCATCCTGGCCATCCCCCGCATCTGGCCTTAACCACCGCACGACCGACCAGGCAGGCCGGAAACACGCCCATCCCCGGCCCGCCGCCTCTTTTCGACCACTGTTTCCGCAAATACGCAGGGCATTCAGCCCGGCACCAATCAGAAAAAGACGCGACCCGAAGGACTCGGGCCGCGCCAGGCGTCAGGCGACGGCAGGAATTTCTTGCGGATTAGCGCGACGCGAAAACGGCCGGAAGATTCGCGGCGGCCAGATTGTAGCCGTGCTCGATGATCGGCGCGGCCTTGTCGAAGTCCATCATGTTGCACAGATTGATGGGAATATTCAGGACCGCATCCGGGGGATAGGCCGCGATCTTTTGCCGGGCGATGGAGCCCTGCATGGCGTCGAAGGATTTGTACAGGATGTCGTAGGCGCGGATATCCTTACGCTTCATGACGATCTTGTCGGTCATGGAACCGAGGAACTCGGACACGGCATGAGACATGCCGGAATTATTTTCATCTTCGTTGATCTTGTCGGCAGTGATCTCGACCCCCTTGACCGGTGGCGCGCACAGGTTCACGGCAATGGTATAGTCGGTGAGATCGCTGAAGGTCGGCGCGATGGGCACGGGATTGAGAATACCGCCATCAATGATGTCCTCGCCGTTTATCACCACAGGCTTGAAGAAAAGCGGCAGGGCGATGGACGCCTTGATGGCGTCGAAGATGGGCCCCTTCCTGATCCAGACCTCCTTGCGGCGGGAAATATTCGCCGCCACCGCCGTGTAGCTGACGGACAGGTTCTCGATGCGCTCCTCGCCGACCACGTGACGCAGGGTGTCGATGAGCCGGTCGCCCTTGATGAGCCCGTCCATACCGAAGGAGACATCCATCAAGGCAAGCATGTCGCGCTTGGTGATGCCGCACGCCCACCGTTCGTACACGTCGAGCTTGCCGATGGCGTGAATGCCGCCGACCAGCGCGCCCATGGAGGAACCGGCGATGGACTTGATCTCGCAGCCGTGCTCCTCCAGCCAATGAATGACACCGATGTGCGCGAGTCCGCGCGCGCCGCCGCTGCCCAAAACCAACGATACCGTTTTCTTTTTCATGCAATGATTCTCCGATGTGGGCGTCCGGCCGGGAAAAGGCCCGACGTCCCGTTGTTCGCGGCGCCACCCTACACAATTTTGACTTGCCATACACTACCTTTTAAGCGAACCTTTGACGCCTTTATGGCGAGCTGAAAGAGAACCTTATCCCCACCGGGTGAACCAATGACTGCCGATCTTTTTCCCTCCTACCGCGGACACATGGAATACTTCTGTCTTGGCTGCGGCGAGCGATTCCCCACTGACGAGCTGTACTACACCTGCCCCAACTGCGGCGGCGTGTTCCTGCTCGACAACCTGAATTTCGACGAGCTGAAGAAGACCAGCGGCGAAGAGTGGCGCGCCATCTTCGACGGCCGGGCCGCTTCCAAGCGAACCGCCCTGCGCGGCATCTTCCGTTTCTATGAGCTCATGGCCCCGGTGCTTGAAGAAGAGGACATCGTCTACCTCGGCGAGGGCAACACCCCGCTGGTGGCCTCGAGCCCGTCGCTCAACGCGGCCACCGGGCTGACCACCGCCTACAAGAATGACGGCCAGAACCCTTCGGCATCCTTCAAGGACCGCGGCATGGCCTGCGGCTTCTCCTACCTGCGCTCGCTGATCCGCCGCCATGGATGGGACCAGATTCTGACGGTCTGCGCCTCCACGGGCGACACCTCGGCCGCTGCCGCGCTCTACGCCTCGTATGCGGGCGGCGCAATCAAGTCCGTGGTCATCCTGCCTCACGGCAAAGTCACCCCGGCCCAGCTCGCTCAGCCCCTCGGCTCCGGCGCGGTCGTCCTCGAAGTACCCGGCGTCTTCGACGACTGCATGAAGGTGGTCGAGCATCTTGCCGATAATTACCGCGTGGCCCTGCTCAACTCCAAGAACGCCTGGCGCATCCTCGGCCAGGAGTCCTACGCCTTCGAATGCGCTCAATGGTACGATTGGGACATGAAGGGCAAATGCATCTTCGTGCCGATCGGCAATGCGGGCAACATCACGGCCATCATGGCGGGTTTCCTCAAGCTTTACGATCTGGGCATCATCGCCGAACTGCCGCGCATCTTCGGCGTCCAGTCGCACCATGCAGACCCGGTCTACCGCTACTACGCGGTGGACGACCCCAACGAGCGCGAGTTCCACCCCGTGAAGGTCGGCGCGTCCGTGGCCCAGGCGGCCATGATCGGCAATCCGGTTTCCTTCCCGCGCGTAAAATACTTCGCCGAGAAGTTCGAAGCCGTGGGCGGCAAACGGGCCTTCCAGGTCATCCAGGTGACGGAACAGCAGATCATGGACTCCATGATCCAGGCCAACCGCAACGGCCACATCGCCTGCACCCAGGGCGGCGAGTCATTCGCCGGCGCCAAGCGCGCCCTGGAACTGGGCCTGGTCTCCAAGGAAGAACTGTGCGTACTCGACTCCACGGCGCATCAGCTCAAGTTTGTGGATTTCCAGAATATGTACTTCGACAACAGCTTCCCGCCCGAGTTCGGGGTCACGCCGGACATGACGCTCGCCAACAAGCCTGAGCTGATCATCACCCCCGAGGAAAAGGACGCCTTGTCCGAGGCCGACTTCACCCGCAGGACCGCCGACAACGTGGTCGCCAAACTCGGTCTCGAAAAAAAGTAACCCCACTTCCACGTTCCCCTGCCCCGCCGCAAGCGGCCCAAGACAATTGGAGAAGGGAGGGGATGGATGGCCGTGGGAAGAGGACCGGCAAAGCCCCTGCACAGGGGCCTTCCGCTCCTTCCCACGACCGCCGGAGGCACACCCACATGCCGAAAAAACAGCGTGCGGATCAACTCCTGGCCTCGCAGGGCCTGGTGGAGAGCCGGGAAAAAGGCAAACGGCTGATTATGGCCGGCAAGGTTCACTTCCTGGACCGCGGCCAGAAAACGCCGGTCAGCAAGCCGGGTCAGCAATTCTCGGAAGACACGGAGTTCGTGGTTCCCGAAGATGATCGCTTCGTATCGCGCGGAGCGTACAAGTTGCTCACGGCCATCGAAGAATTCGCCATAGATTTCATGGGAAAGATCGCGCTGGACGCAGGCGCGTCCACGGGCGGCTTCACGGATTGCATGCTCCAGCACGGAGCCGTGCGGGTGCACGCCGTGGATGTCGGCTATGGGCAGTTGCACGAAAAGCTCAGGCAGGACGAACGCGTGGTCAACCTGGAACGGACCAACGTGAGACATGCGAAGCCCGACCTCATCTCCGATCCGGTGGACGTCATCGTTGCCGACGTATCATTCATTTCCCTGACCAAGATTCTGCCCGCGTGCCTGCAATTCCTCAAGCCGGGCGGAGAACTGGTGGTGCTGGTCAAACCTCAGTTCGAGGTGGGACCGGGACTGACCGACAAAGGCGTGGTCCGCAGCAAGCGGCTACAGCAGGAGGCCGTTGACACGGTCATCGGATTCTGCGAAGCCGAACTCGGACTGATCGTGCGGGGCGTGGTGCCCTCCAAAATACTGGGCCCCAAAGGCAACCAGGAATACATGGCCTACATGGCCCTTCCGGAATAACTCAATGCTTCAGGGCCTTATTTATGCGGTAATATCCGCAGCCTGTTTCGGTTCCATGGCCATCCTGGTCAAGCTCGGCTATGCCGCGGGCATGGACGGTGCGGTCATGATGCAAATGCGCTTCTCCGTGGCAGCTATTCTGCTTTTGTTCTACCTGCTCGCCAAGGACAAGCAGATGCTGCGCATATCCATGCCGGAGTTGGCCAAATGCGCCTTCCTGGGACTCGTGGTCTACTGGACGCAGACCACCTGCTTCGTCAACGCCTTGGCGACCATTCCGGCCTCGACCACGGCGCTGGTCCTGTACGGCCACCCCGTGGCCGTGACCCTGCTCGCCTCGATGTTCCTGAGTATGCGGATCAACCGAACGGTCGTCCTCTCCCTGCTCCTGGTCATGGCCGGATGCTGCCTGGTCTTCTATGACGCCTTCCTGCGCGAAGTGGACGCCACGGGACTGGCTTACGCCCTGGGGTCCATGGCCACCTTTTCCGTGTATCTCGTCCTCGTCCAGGTGTTGCTCAAGGGACTCAAACCGCTGACCGCGACCTTCTACGTCCTGGCCTTCGCGGCGGTGTCCTTCACCCTTTCCGGCGACATCCGCGCATGGGGAACAACGGACCTGGAACAGGTCGGCCTCAGCCTCGCGCTGGGCGTTTTCCCCGGCCTGATCGCCATAACCTTCCTGTTCGCGGCCATCGAAAAAGTCGGCAGCGCCTACGCCTGCATCTTCTCATCCGTGGAGCCTGTCGTCACCCTGTTGGCTGCGGCGGCTTTCCTCGACGAATCTGTGGTCTGGCTGCAAATATGGGGAGCGTTCCTGATAATCCTCGGGATCGTGGTGCCGAACCTGCGCTTCGGGCACCGGCCCGTGACGAACTGACCGCGCCCCGAACCGGTTCAGCTCCGCCTGTCCATCTGCTTGCCGAGCAGCTTGAGATGGGCCTTCTCTTCCCTGGCCAGAAGCTGGAAGATATCCCGGCTGTCCTTGTTTTGGGCGCGCATGGCGCAACGCAGATAATAATCCAGGGCCTGGGCCTCGACCATGACGGCCAACTCCAGGACTCCCAGGTCGCTGTCAAACGCGCCCGGAAAACGGTCCATGAACTCGCTGACGGGCACCCCGCCCTCGGCCAGCTCTTCGGCATTGCGCAGGGCTACAGCCTCGAACTCCACGCGGCTCATGACATCCTCGACGATGCGGGTATACAGCTCGTACAGGACATCCTTGTGCCGGTCTTCGAACCCGGCCAGCTTCATGAACAGCTCGATGCGGTCCGGGGTTTCGGCGATGTCCGCCCGCTGTGAATAGAACGCCTGGAGAGTGTCCTCCATGGCATAGGCCTTGAGAAGAGCCTCGGCAGGGCTTTCCGCGCCGGTAAAGGCGATCATGCCCAACTCCATGGGGCCAAATGCGGACGCACCCTCCCAGGCGGAAATGCCGCCCACCAGGTTGTTGACGTCCCTAAACCCCTGCCCTTCAAGAAGCACGGCGGCGGCCATTGAGCGCCCCCCCGACGCGCAGTAGACCAGCAAGGGCATTTCCCTGTCCAACTCGTCCAGGCGGTCGGGCAATTCCGGCAGGGGCACAAGACGGGCCCCCGGAATATGATCCGCCTCGTACTCCAACTCCTGTCGCACATCGAGGAGAGTATAGGCATCGGGTTTGCCCGCTTCCATGAACTTGCGGGCCTGGTCCGGCGTCATCTGGGTGATGGTGGGCATGATTTCCCCTTGGCATTGCGGTCTGAAGGATGAAAAACAACCTATTACCATAAATACTATGGGGGACGGCGCATTCCGTCAATATGGCTGGAGCGTTTGCTACACCAAAAACATGGCCGACGCGACCAGCAGCACGAAGGCGGAGGCCAGGGAATCCCGGCCGGTCCAGGAAAAATCGGGTTCCCACGCCCCGGCACGGTCCAATCCGCGACAGGCCACGGCCAGGGTCTGATTCCAGGTCTTTTGCCCAAGATTGCGGACGACCGCCTGGGGAATCATGCGCATACGCCGGAAAAATCCGGCATCGGGACACCGCCGCGCAGCCACCTCGCGCACTCCGGACATGGTGGCGAGACAGGTCGGCAGAAAATGAACCATCAGCGAAAGGGACAGGGCCACGCGCCAGGCCCGCTCCGCGCCGAGCAAAGGCTTGAGCGCCCAGGCGACAGCCAGCCCGAGCGCACGGGCCGAAGTGGAAAGGGCCAGGCTCAGCCCAAGCATGAGCAAGGCGACCAGCCGCACGGTCAACTGGGCCGCGTCCGAGGCGATATACTCAGGCGGAACGCCGGAAATACCATCCAGAACGGCCTTGACCGCGACCCAAAAAAACACGAAGCCGAGCAGGCTGCGGACCATCTTTCCGCCACCGGGCAGCCCGGCCGCCAGCGGCAAGGCGAGCAAGAGCAGGAACACGGCGCAAGCTGCCGCCGCCAGGACATGCACCTTCCACAGGCAGGGTCCAATCAGCAAGGCGGCCGCCAACTTGAGGCGGGGGTCCAAGGAGCGGACCAGAGCCGCAAAGTCATGCATCACCGTTCCTCCCCGTCCCAGGGAACAATGGTCCGGCAGGCGGTCCAGGAGCCCGGCGCGCGGACTCCATGCGCCGTGACCTCGTCAAGCACGGCCTCAGGCGGGCCGTCCAAAGCCAGAATGCCGTTGTCGAGCACAACCAGTTCGTCCACCAAGTCGATAAAGCTGTCCAAGTCATGGCTGGAGACCACCTGAGTCAATCCCGCCTCTCGGTTGGCCCGGATCAGAGCGCGCATCTCGCGCACGCCGGGATAATCCAGGCCGCTGAACGGTTCGTCCAAAAGGAGAACGCACGGCCTGTCGAGCAAAGCCGCGGCCAAACAGAGCTTGCGTTTGGTGCCCCAGGAAAGGGTCTGCACCGGGCGGTCCCAGTACTTCAACAGATTGAGCCGCTCCGCCATGCCGCGGGCCTCGGCCGTCACAGCCTCGCTCCGTTCACGGCCCAGCAGGAGATCCTCCTCCACCGTGGCCCCGAGAATCTGCAAATCGGCATCCTGCATGACCAGCCGACAAACCGAGCGGATGCCGCTTTCCTTGCCCGGACTGACACGTCCGGCCACTTCAAGACTACCGCTGACGGGGGCGTACAAACCGGCCATCAACGCAAGCAGGGTGGACTTGCCCGAACCGTTGGCTCCGGCCAGGCCGAGCAGGCCGCCCTTGCCCACTTTCAGGGACACCTCTGACAACACCTCTTCCCCTGCGGGATAGGCAAACGTAACCGTATTGAGTTCTATCATTGCATTCCTCGATCACAACACTCCATCATCCCAATCACACTGTCAACGCCACGATACAAAAAGGTCGCAGCCGGAAACAGGGGAACAGTAACAAAAAACCCCGCCGAAGCGGGGTTTGTCATTTTCCGTTCGGCGGAGCCTAAAAGTGGTAGCCGATGGAGGTACCGAGACCCCAGGTCCTTCCGTTCTTGAAATCCGCGTCGAAATGATGGGAGCCGTCGCTCATGGTCATACCTTTGCGGTTTTTGCTGACGATATACATACCGGCCACGTCCACGGTCCACTTGTCCCACTTGTAGCCTGCGCCCAAGGTGAACATCTGGCGGTCGTTAACGGGCAGCATGGGGGAAGCGTAATCATGCCGGATGGGAGTCTGATCGTAAACGTATCCGGCACGCACGGCGAAGGCGTCGGTAAGCAGATATTCCGCGCCGATCTGGAAGCGCCAGGTGGACTTGTAGTTGAAGTCCATCTCCTCCTTGCTCAGGATAAAGTTATCGAAATCGAACTCGATACGGTCGAACTGTTCCCACTGCGTGTAGACCACATCGAATTCAAAGGTCAGATTCTCTATGGGCTTAAATCCAAGGCCAACGCTGTAGCTCGCCGGGAAATCGGCGGTCATGGTACAGTCGCCTTCGGAATTCAGCACGGGAATGGGGTTGCCGGAAGAGGAGACGTCGCCTGTCCCTTCGAAATGCACGGGAGAGCGGTACATCAGGCCCAGGGAAAACATGTCGTTGATGTCATAGAGCAGGCCCATGTTCATGCCGAAGGACGTGCCCTCAACATCGGTCATGAAAGTCCCGCCGAAAGCGGTGGCCTTGTGGAATTTGAAGGACCCCTTGATAACCTCGAGTCCTCCGCCCACGGACAGGGAATCGTTGATCTTATAGGACACGGTCGGAGTCAGGGAAAAGGACTCCAGCAGGGCATCCTGAATCAAGGTCTTGCCGGGCCAGGTGCTGTCGTAGTCGGTGCCGAGGCCGAACCGGGTGTACACGCCCACGCCGATCGTCCAGTCTTCGTTGAGCTGGTGAGTCGCGAAGCCGTGCGGCACGCCGAAAACCTGGTTCTGGGTCTGGCTCTTTGCACCGTTGATGTAGACGTCGGAAGACGGAGAGACCGCGGTCACGCCGCCATAGACATTGGTTCCTTCAAGACGGGACATCTGCGCCGGATTGTAGGCGATGACCGAAGCGTCATTGCCGGTGGCGTAGTTGGCGGTCCCCATTCCCAGGGCGCGGTTGCCCCATTCGTACAATGCAAAACCGCCTGCATGGACCACATCCGCGGTCGCCAGCAGGCAGGCCAGAAAACCGAGCGCAAAACATGCGTAAACGCGTTTCATCCTTCCCCCTTAGATTGATCCGCCGCACCTCCGCGGCGTTCGATTGAATGCCTCCGGCACCCTCCCAGATGCCTTGGTGTCTTCCCACCAAGGAAACATTGCGTTACCTTATGCACAAACTGCACCCTCATACACGCCACCCCAAAAAATGTAAAACCAAAAAGTCTTTTCAAACAACTGTTTAACTTATTTTCCCAAAGGGTAAAACAAGGGGCTGAGACACGGCACGATTCTGGCACAAAACAGAGGCAAGCGGCGGGATGCGGCACAATTTACCGGCGCTGGAGGTCGCATGAAACGTTTCATACCCAGGCTGGACGCCAAGGAAAAAAGCTTCCACGGACTGTTGGCCGTAGGAGGACTGGCCGGGATTATCGAAGGCTCGATCCGATACGGGTTCACCCTGCACACGGCATTCCCCGGCATGTTGCTGACGCTGCTCGGGGCGTTCCTCGGCGGGTTCACCGGTTTTTTCCTGAAAGATTGTTTCCGCGCCTGGCGGGGCCTCAAGCCCTACCGGGGGGTAAACAATGACGGCTGGATGCTGGGCGGATTTTTGGGTTCCTTCGCGGGCGCCCTGTTTCAGGTCGCGGCAAGCGCGGACGGAGCCAACCTGGTCATAGGCTCCATAGCCGGAGCCTTCCTCGGCGCGGCGTGCGGGGCGTTGCCCGATGAATTCGTCACCCCCATACTGGGCAGGATGACGGAAAAAACGTCCGACAGGCCCTGACGCCGTTTGACGACGTTGAGAGCCTGCCGGACGAAACGGACTACTGCATGTTGACCCAAATGACCGCGCCCATTTCGAGCTCGCGGCCTTCATAAGGCTGCTCGGCGGTGTTCAGGCCGGCGAATCCCCACCATCCCTTCCACGGACATACGAACGTGAAGACGCCCTGGCCATCGGCGAGCACTTCCTGCGTGACCATGCGTTCGTTGGGAGCCTGCCGCTTGCCGTCCTTGTTGTAATACTCCACTTCCACACGGGTGTACGGAGCGGGCTTGCCGTCGAGCATGACCACGCCCTGGAAGACGTTGCCCGCATAATTGCCGAAGGGCCTCGTCAGAGGCACGATCTCGGTGTCCAGGCCAAGCGGAGTGTTCCACTCCTCGCCCTCGCCGTAGGCGTCGATCACAACCTTGGTGATATGCCGAATGTAGTTATTCTCGGCATCTTCCTTATACGGGACCGGGTCAAAAACGAAGGTATACATCCCCGGTGCCTTGGGCGTGAAGGAGGTCTTCCAGGCGGTGTGCCCCATGACTTCGGTTTTGGTCAACGAAGACAGCAGGTCCACCTTCTGTTCATTGTTCACGGCCACGAAAAAGGCGGCGGGCTTTTCCAATTCCATCCCCTGTCCCTCGAAGGGATGGGAAAAGGACAGGGTGAGCTCTACGGTCCGCTTGTCCTGACTCAGTTCATCCGTGTCCGGAATCAACATGCCGAAATGGGCCGAAGCCTGGCCGGCAAACAACGCGACGCAAAAGACCGCCAGAGCGAAAGTCAATTTCTTCATCACACACTCCTCAATGATTATTGCAGAATAAATCCAGACCCTTGATCTTTTGATGCTACTAATATCAAATTGGTAACACAAGTCAAGCAAGAATGAGGATTTAATACTTGCAAAAACCTCCGAGTTCGCGGCTCAATCCACCCGATTGCGCCAGCGGCGGGCAAGGGCCACGCCGGTGATGTTGTGCCACAGGCTGAAGAGCGCGCCGGGCAGCGCCGAGGCTGCTCCAAAGTGCTTCACAGCCAGGGCCACGCCCAGGCCCGAGTTCTGCATCCCGACTTCTATGGCCAGCGTCCGGGCATCGCGCCGGGAGCACCTGGCGGCCCGGGCCAGGCCGTACCCGGCCGCCAGCCCAAGGGCATTATGCAGGACAACGGCCAGCAGGGCCATGAACGGCAGCGCGAGAAGGGTCGTTTGGTTCAAGCCTATGATGCAGGCGATAAGCAGCGCGATGACGATAATGGACAGAGACGGAAACCAGCGCAGGAACGGCTCAAGCTGATGCCGAAAGAAACGGCGCAGAATGAGCCCGTCGATAAGCGGGAAGACAACTATCCAGAATACGGATTGCACCATGGCCCAGAATTCGATCTCCACCTGCCGCTCAAGCAGCATATAAATGATGGCCGGAGTCAATAGCGGAGCAATGCAGGTTGAAGCCAGGGTCATGGTCACCGAAAGGGGCACGTTGCCCTTTGCCAGATAGGTGATTACGTTGGACGCGGTGCCGCCCGGGCAGGCTCCGACCACGATCATGCCCACGGCGATTTCCGGAGGAAGACCGAGAACCCGGGAAATGACGACGGCAAGAACAGGCATAATGAGGTATTGCAGGGCCATGCCCAGGCCCACCAGGGGCCACTTCCGCAGGATTTCGGCGAAATCCCCGAATTCCAGGGTCAGCCCCATGCCGAACATGATTACGCCCAACCCCAAGGGAATGTGCGGCTTCACCCAGGTGAATACAGGGGGATGCGCCAGGGCCACGGCGGACATGACGACGGCGATAAGCAAAAATTTTTTTTCGATAAAATGAGGTATGGAGTCGATTTTCATGCCCGTGGGGTGGCCCAAATATAACTTCTTGTCAACGCCGGAGCCAAAAAAACGGTCCGGCTTGAGCCAGGAGCGCCGCCTCCGCGCCGGAACATGGGCGGCGAAAGGCCCATTCCTCTTCCGGCGCCGCGACAAATCGATCAAAACCCGACATGCTCCGAAAGCATCCTTGAATATCCGGGCAAGGGAAGTGTTGACGAACGGTCTGGAACGCTGTAGGAAAACGATTCCCGAACAGAGGGAAGCCGGACGGCGGTTGCGTTGAAAACTCCGTCAGGTCCGAGAGGAAGCAGCGGTATCGATTGCTGCCGGGTGTCCGGTTTCCACTCAAAGGCGCGTTCAGCCATGAACGCGCCTTTTTCATTTGCGGAATCAGCCGTTCTCCGTATTTCTGCGGAGTTCCGCCTCGATCTCCTGCAGAAGCGACAGCGCCTTCTTGAAATCGTACTCGGCGATGAGCTTGAGCAACTGGGCGGCTTCTCCCTGAAGACGAACGGGCCAGACCAGCCCCTTTACCGCCTTGCTCCGCTCTCTGCACTCCACCGGCGCGCCCTGGGAAAGGGGGGACCGAAGGCCATCGAGGCTGCTCAGAAGCTCCGCCTGCGAGGCGACCTCCCCTGCCTGTGGGAACTCGGATTCCTCCGGCTGGGCCGCCCTCAACGCGCCGATGCTGCCGATCACCTCGGACAGCTTGATAGTGAACGCGGCCAACGGTTCGACGAAGTCCATCCCTTCCTGCCCTACAGCCTTTTCCAAAACGCCCGCAGCCTCGAACAACGCCATGGCGCCGAGCATCCCGGACGTTCCCTTGACCGCATGAGCCAGGGCCACGGCCTCGGAGCGACGCCCCGCGGACAAATGCTCCCCGATCAGCACCGCCGCATCGGCGTACTTCTCGTCGAGCAAAAGGAGCAAGGTCCGATAGAGCTTCTCGTTGCCCCTGGCCCGCCTGAGGCCGAGCTGCACGTCGATGCCCTTCATGATCGCGGGAACGGCCGACTTGTCCACGACGGAACGGACACCGCCCTTGCTCCTCGGGGCCGCTGCCGTCACATCGCCGCCGGCCAGCCACTTGGTCAGAACCGCGAACAAATCCTCCGGGTCGAAGGGTTTGGCGATATGATCGTTCATGCCCACTTCCCGGCTTTTCTCGATGTCGGCAAGCATGGCGTGGGCGGTCATGGCGATGATCGGCAAATTCTTGAATCGTTCCTGGGCGCGAATGCGCCGGGTTGCCTCGTGCCCGTCCATGACCGGCATCTGAATGTCCATGAGCACCAGGTCGACGTCGTTTTCACCAAGCGATTCCAGCGCCATTTCGCCGTTAAGGGCTTCAAGGACATCCACCCCGACCGACGCCAGAATCTCCTGGGCCACCTGACGGTTGATCTCGTTGTCCTCCACAAGCAGTATCCGCTTGCCGGAGAGTTGATCCAGCGACCGTTCCGGCCGTGGGGATTCGTTCAACGTGACCATGCCCTTGCCCAGCGTCTCCACCACCAGGTTGAACAGGAAGGATTGGTTGACGGGCTTGAACAGCAGGCCACGGAAGCCCAGTTCATTGGTGCGCTTGACCAGCGAAGCGTTGCCGTAGGCCGAAACCATGAACATGGGCGGCTTGGTCTTGATGGCATCGTCTCCGAGAACAGCCTCCGCGGTCGCCAGCCCGTCCATTTCGGGCATTCGCCAGTCCACCACGAGCAGGCTGAAGCCGCCCTCCTCCTCGTGTCCTCGCAGGATGTCGAGCGCCTCGCGGCCCGATCGGGCCGTGGTCACGGAAAGCCCCATGTATTCGAGCATCCCCTTGAGAATGAGCCGGGAGGTGGGGTTGTCGTCCACTACCAGAGCGGGCTTCCCCTGCAACTCCTGCGGCAATGTCACGCTCACCGCATCCTCGCGGAAGATGGGGAAATTGACCTCGAACCAGAAAAGGCTGCCCTTGCCGAAGTCGCTCTCGACCCCGATCTGACCGCCCATGAGTTCGACCAACTGGTTGCAAAGGCTCAATCCCAAGCCCGTGCCCCCGTATTTCCGGGTGGTGGACGCGTCGGCCTGGGTGAACGGCTGGAACAGATCCTGAATCTGCTCCGGCTTGATGCCGATGCCGTCGTCCCTGACCGTGAAACGCAACCGGGCCTGGTCCGCTTCCTTTTCCACGGTGGAGATGCCCACAACCACCGCCCCTTCGTCCGTGAACTTCACGGCGTTGTTGCAGAGGTTGATGAGAATCTGGGCCAATCGCATGGGGTCGCCCTTGATGGAGGGCGGCACGTCGCGGTCCACGTTGAGGAGAAATTCGAGCTTCTTTTCGTTGGCCCTCGGCGAAACGATTGAGGTCAACTGCTCAAGCACCTGCTCAAGCTTGAACCCCACGGACTCCACCATCAGCATCCCCGCCTCGATCTTGGACAGGTCGAGCACGTCGTTGATGATGCCGAGCAAGGACTTGGCCGAAATGTCTATCTTGTTCAAGTAATCCCGCTGGGCGGCCGAAAGATCGGTCATTTTGATGAGATGGGTCATGCCGATGATGGCGTTCATCGGCGTGCGTATCTCGTGACTCATGTTGGCCAGGAACTCGCTCTTGGCCTGGGTGGCCGTCTCCGCAGCCTCCTTGGCCTTGATGATTTCCTTTTCGGTCTGCTTGCGGATGTAGATTTCGGAGGTGAGCAGCCGGTTGGTCTTGTTCAGCTCGTCTGTGCGCTCCACAACCCGCTTCTCCAGTTCGTCATAGGCGATCTTGAGATTCGCCTGGGCAATGCGCACCGGAGTGATGTCCGTAATCATGGAAAACACGCCGCTGAACCGTCCTTCGGCATCAAGCTGCGGGCTGGCGGAAATGAGTGTCCAGACTTCCGAACCGTCCTTGCGGACGAACCGCCGCTCGTACTGGGACGCCTCCCCCGCCCGTCCCTTCTCAATCGCCTTTTCGTGAGCGTTCAGCTCCTCGGGAGGAATGAAGGTCACCACGTCCTTGCCCACCAGTTCCTCTTCCGAATACCCCAACATATCGGAGAAAACCCGGTTGACCTGAAAAATCCGCTGATTCACGTCAATCATGACGATGCCTTCGATACTCGTCTCGAACAGGCGGCGATACTTCTCTTCGCTTTCCCGCAGTTCCGTCTCCCGCGATTGGATTTGCGTGCTCATCTCATTGAACTTGGAAAGAATGAGCTGAATTTCCTGAAATCCCTCCTCCGCGTCCGGGTCCTCCGTGTACTGACCGGCCGAAAGCCCTTCAATGCGCTGCATGAGCCGCCCCAAAGGCACCCGGAGATTGCGGTTCAGGACGATCCTTGTGGACAGGCCGAGAACAATGACGACGGAAAGCAGGGACAGAAGGCTTATCCAGGTGGTCTCGTAGACCTTTTCGCGGAAAATGGCCGGGGTCAGCCCCAGCCGGACCAGGCCGACCTCGACATTGTCGTAACTGACCCGCTTTTCCTTGATGATGGTCTGCCCCTCGGAGATCTCGCCATACTGATAGATATCGTTGCCGCGGTGGTCGCGGACCTCGATGAAAACCACTATGTCCAGATTGGCGAAGGTGTTGCAAAGATTGACAACGGACTCCTCCTCCATATGCCAGAGGTAGGATTCCAGGCTGTTGGACAGATGCGTCAGGGCCTCGTCGGCGCGCTGTCTGAACTGCGCCTCGGACTTCTCGTAAAGAAGCAGGAAGATGATGGACGAAACGGCGAAGGACGAGAGCACCACCACGGCGACCAGGCTCGCGGTCAGGTGTTGCACCAGGGAGCGTCTGCTCCGACTCTTATGCAGCAACGGCATTCTCGTACCTTTTCTCCCGGGATTATTCGAGAACCGGGCTCAGCCTCTTTACACGCCACCTTATATGTCAACCGGCCAAAAGGGAACCTATCGACACATTCGCCGACATCCCCAGGCACAAGATACATACCCCGGCAATTGACGACAGTCGATTATAGTTACACGCAATTCGGGCCAATACAGCAAAAAATGATACCCGACGCTTTGTGGACGGACCGGGGAAACGAAAGGCGACCCCACAGAACGGAACAAGGGGACTCCCATCAATCGGCAGGCCCAGAGACAGGGCCAGCCAGGCAGGGGGCTGGCAGACGACGGGACGACGACGAACTCAGCGCCCCCCAGCGGGCCAACACCGACTTCAACGCCCCCTCGCGCTTCAACGCCTCAAGAGCCTCCTCCAACCGTAGACGCAAGTCCTCATCGCCTTTTTCCACGGCAAAACCCACGGGCGACCCCGGGTCGCCCACGTCCATGATCCTGACGGAAACGCCATGCCGCTCGGCCAGAAGCAACCCGACGGCCATGGGCGCAATGACCGCCACCACTCTGCCCTCGGCAAGCAATTGCATGGACTGGTCGATGCCCTTGGTCTTGACTATGCGGATGGACTTGAGCAACCCCCGGAGATACAGGTATTGCTCGACATAGGAGGACCGGTCCCCGGCGACCACCTTGGATACGAGATCGGCGGCCTCGAAAATATCGGGGTCGCCCTGATGGACGAAAATAACGGCTTTTCTATTGTAGTAAGGCGAGGTGAAGCTGAAGTTGCCGCGCCCATGATTTCGATAAATCTCAACGCCGGTCACGCAGTCCATTTTCCCAAGACGCAAACCGGCCAAGGTGTCGCCCCAATCCCCGGCAACAAAGGCGACCTCTCGCCCAAGTCTGGAAAAGACAAGCCGGGCCACCTCCACATCCAGCCCCCATGGCTCCCCTTCGCCGTCCAGGAACTGGTAGGGCGGATGCTCCCGGGCCATGCCGCAACGAATGGACTCCTCCGCCTGCGCCGGACAAGCCGCGGCAAGCGTCCAAACGCAATACGCCAACAAACAACAAAACAATTTCCGCCCCATCGGCGTCCCCCAGGACCGTTTTCACCCCGCCGATCGAAATACGGACAGGATGGAATCAAACCGTACCACACGCTCCACTGCGAACCAACAGTATTATATCCTGCCTCAAAAGATGACCCTCCCTCCTTGCAGTGCCCTGCCTCCTTCACGGCCCATACTACCAACATTCGATATGGGCCATTTTTTGGGTGCAGGCCATTCAGCGAACAACGGATTTCAATTTTCCCATAAACAGAGCGCAGGTCCTTAGGTACTCCCATGCGGAAATGCCAAATGGAACCCTGCCGCAAAAAAACTTGGAGTTGAAAATTTATGCACGGGCAGCCGTCCTCGCCTCATGTTTTGAGGCTACTTTGACTACCGCATGGATGAAAATGGGGATGTAGCGGGCTACAAAAGAAAAACCCCCTGAAAATTCAGGGGGCATATTCTCTAAGTGGCGGAGAGGAGAGGATTTGAACCTCCGGCTGAGTTTCCCCAGCACACGCTTTCCAGGCGTGCTCCTTAAGCCGGACTCGGACACCTCTCCGCGTCGAGAGGCAGTAACTAACTAATCTGACGGAGCTTGGCAAGTAAAAAATTTAACCTTTTTAAATCGGCAGTTGCAGACTACCGCGAAACTCGTCCAAACTCGCCGCGCCGAGCTCCGAGAGCAGGGATTCCATCTCGTCGGCCAGGCCGAAGGCAAAATCCGGGCGCAGGAAATTGGCGGTTCCCACCTGCACGGCCTGAGCGCCCACCAGGATGAACTCCAGGGCGTCCTCGGCCGAGGCGATGCCGCCGATGCCGACCACCGGAATATCAACGGCATGTACGACCTGGTGTACGCAACGCAAGGCAACGGGCTTGATGGCGGGGCCGGACAGCCCGGCGATGACGTTGGCGATGCGCGGCTTCCTGTTCCGAATATCCACGGCCATCCCGGAGAGGGTATTGATAAGCGACAGGGAGTCCGCTCCGCCCTCGGCCGCAGCCCTTGCGCAGACCGCGATGTCGGTGACATTGGGCGAAAGCTTGACCATAACGTGCTTGTCGCCCGCCTTCTTCTTGACCGCCTCGGTAACTCTGCCGATCTGGACAGGGTCCTGGCCAAAGGCGATGCCGCCCTCTTTCACGTTGGGGCAGGAGACGTTGACCTCCAGCGCGGCCACGCCCTCCTCGCCGGCCAGCACCCCCGCCAATTCGCCGAACTCCGTGGCGTCGCAGGCATACAGGTTGGCGATCACGGCCACATCCTTCCAGGGAAGCATGGGCAGGGCCTTGGTGACGAAGTGCTCGACGCCGGGATTCTGGATGCCGATGGCGTTGAGCATACCGCACGGCGTCTCTGCGATGCGCGGCATGGGATTGCCCTCGCGCGGCTTGAGCGACAGCCCCTTGGCGACAATGCCGCCGAGGCGGGTAAGATCGCCGTAGGGCGCGAATTCAAGGCCGAAGCCGAAGGTTCCGGATGCGGTCATGACCGGATTCTTGAGAGAAAGACCGCCGAAATTGACTTGCATATCCATGGCGGCCTCCTAAATCTCCACCTGGTCGGCCCAAAACACCGGGCCGCGCGTGCATACCTGAACATGATGGCCTTCGCCGTCCTTGATCACGCACCCCAGGCACGCGCCCACGCCGCAGGCCATGCGGTTTTCCAGCGACACCTGCGCCCTGGCCCCGTACTCCTTGGCGAACCGCTGCACCGTGCGCATGAACGGCGTCGGACCGCAGGACAGGACCAGCCCGCCTTTCCCGGCAAACTCCTCGATCAGGCCGCGCATGGTCTCGATTATGCAGTCCAGGTCCGAGGGTTTGGCTTCCAGCATACAGCGGCTGGGAACGGTCCGGGACATCAGCTCAAAGGGGTAGCAATCGAGCGGCAGCCGATGCGCCAGAAAGAGGGACAGATTCTCGGGGTGCGGATGTTGCTCGACATATCCGCGAAAAGGTGCGATGCCGATGCCCCCGGCAAGCAACAGGGTCGGCGTGTCCGGCTCGACGGCAAAAGAGTTGCCGAGCGGTCCCCACATGGACACCTTGTCGCCGGGTTCAAGCGCCGCGATGCGCCGAGTTCCCCGTCCGACGGCCTGAATGAACAGGGTCACGGACGCATCGTCCCCGGAGCAGATGGAAAAAGGCCTGCCCCAGACCATGTCGAGATCCCAGGCTGTCGGCCGGATCATGACGAACTGGCCGGGTTTCCATCCGCCCCAGTCCGGACGTTCGAGCGTCAACTCGAAGAACTCGCCGGCCGTTTTTGATTGACCGATCGGGGAAACATTCAATACCTTGACAGTGCGGCAATTCCTCAAGGACATACAGATACCTTATGAGCAATAAACATATTCCAGAAATAATGGCCCCCGCCGGGGACGGAAACGCCTTTCTGGCGGCCGTCGCAGCCGGGGCGGACGCGGTCTACGTGGGTTTGAAACACTTCTCGGCCCGTATGCAGGCCCAGAACTTCTCTATCAGCGAGCTGGCGAGGCTGGCAAGCCTGGGCCGCGATCGCGGAACCAAGACCTACGTTGCCATGAACACCCTGGTCAAGCCCCAGGATGTGGAATCAGCAGGACGCCTCATCGATCGGCTGCAAAAAAACGTCAAGCCCTTCGCCCTGATCGTCCAGGATCTGGCCATGCTCACCCTGGCCCGCCAGGCCGGTTTCACCGGCGAGCTGCACCTGTCCACCCTGGCCAACGTCACCCACCCGGCAGGGCTGGAGATAGCCAAGAAATTGGGCGCGAACCGCGTGGTGCTTCCCCGCGAGCTGAACCTGGACGAGGTCAAGCTCATGGCCGAGGCGTGCCCCAAAGACCTTGACCTGGAAATTTTCGTTCACGGCGCATTGTGCCACTGCGTGTCGGGCCGCTGCTACTGGTCCAGCTACCTGGGCGGCAAATCGGGCCTGCGCGGCCGTTGCGTGCAACCCTGCCGCCGCCTGTACACGCAGGGCAAGGACAAGCCCGAACGGCTCTTTTCCTGCTCGGACCTCTCCCTGGACGTCCTGACCAAGCCGCTGCTCTCCATGAACCGCGTGACCGCCTGGAAAATCGAAGGCCGCAAAAAGGGGCCGCACTACGTCTACTACACGGTCAAGGCATACCAGATGCTGCGGGACAATCCCCAGGACGGCCAGGCCAAGAAGACGGCCATGGAGCTGCTCGACCAGGCCCTGGGCAGGCCATCCAGCCACGCCCTGTTCCTCCCCCAGCGTCCGTTCCAGCCCGTCCAGCCCAAGGAGGAAACCAGCTCCGGACGGCTTATCGGCGAAATCAAGCGCGATCAGAAAAAACTCTTTTTCGAGCCGCGCGAGCAGCTTGAGACGGGCGATCTCGTACGCGTGGGCTATGAGGACCAGCCCGGCCACAGGACCATTCCCATCCGCCGCCGCGTACCCAAACGCGGACGCATGGACATTCCCTTTTCCAAGCAGCACACCGGCCCAGCCCTGCCGACTGGAACCAAAGTCTTTCTGGTGGACCGACGCGAACCGGAACTCATGAAGCGGATAAAGGAACTGGAGAAGGAACTCGATTTCTTCCCGGCGCCGGAGCCCAAGGAATCCACCTTCACGCCGACTTGGCCCAAGGCCGCCCCGCGCAGCCGGACCAGGACGCGGTCCGAAGCCGTGACCCTGTATCGTCAGCCGTCCAAGGGCAAGATATGGGACCGCGCCGCCTACTGGCTCGAACGCTCCATCGTCGGCAAGGTGCCGTCCAAAATCGCCAGCCGCGCGCAATGGTGGCTGCCTCCGGTCATCTGGCCCGACGAGGACAAGAAATACCGTTCCGTCATCAAGGAGGCCGTGCGCAAAGGCGTGCGGGAGTTCGTACTGAACGCCCCCTGGCAGGCGGCCTATTTCGAAGACCGCAAGAACGTCACCATCATCGCCGGGCCGTTCTGCAACATCGCCAACAAGTTCGCCCTGGACGTCCTGCGCGACCTCGGGTTCTCCGGGGCCATCATCAGCCCGGAGCTTCCCCTTGAGGATCTCCAGGCGCTCGCCCAGAACCCGCCCCTGCCGCTCGGCTTTGTCGTCAAAGGCATGTGGCCCTTCGGCATCTCCCGCTTCCTGGCGGACACGGTGCCCTTTGACGAAGCCGTCAAATCGCCCATGCACGAAGTCGCCTTCGTCCGCAAATACGGGCAGAACAACTGGATCTTCCCCGGCTGGGAACTGGACCTGACCAAGGAAACCCGTACCCTTGAGAAGCTCGGCTTCAAGACCTTCGTGACCATGCTCGAACCATGGCCGCGCAACGTCCCGCGCCCCAACCGCACCAGCGAATTCAACTGGCGGCTGAAGCTGCTATAGAAAGAAAAAGGAACCCGCCCCTGCTTCGGCAGAGGCGGGTTCCCTGCTTAACGGCTCACCGCTTGGGCAGGCTCATTCCCGGTGTTTCGATTTTCAACGCCCAGATGCCCGATGATCGCCTGTATGGTTTCGGCCAGGGACGCCAATTTCGCAATGACGGAGGCCGAATCCTGCACGGCCTCGGCGGTGCCGGAAGCCAGCCTGCTCACCTCCAGCACCGCGCCGCTGATCTGCTCGGTGGCGACGGACTGCTGGCGGGCGGCGATGGCGATGCCTTCGACCCGCTCGGCCACATTGACCGAAAACTCCTGAATGTTGCGGAATGCCCCCACGGAATTCTCGACCTCGCCGTTGGCCTCGGCCACATGGGACAGCGTTTCCTTCACATCGTTGATATTGCGATTCGTCGCGTCCTGGATGGCCGTGATGCGCGTCTCCACTTCCTTGGTGGCGACCATGGTCTTCTCGGCGAGCTTGCGTACTTCATCGGCGACCACGGCGAAGCCTTTGCCCGCCTCGCCCGCGCGGGCGGCCTCAATGGCCGCGTTCAAAGCGAGCAGATTGGTCTGGTCCGCAATCTCGTTGATAACGCTGATGACCTGCCCTATGGACTCCGTATCTGCACCGAGCCTGGCCACTCCTTCCCGGAGCACGGAAACCGTTCCGGCCACGGCAGACATTGACCGTTCGGTCCGCTGCACCACTTCGATGCCCATGCTCGCCTCATTACTGGCATCGCCCGCCATGGCCGAAGCGTCGCCGACGTTCCGGGCCACCTCGCTGACCGTGACGTTCATCTCTTCCATGGCCGTTGCGGACTCGGCCATACGCTCCTGCTGAAGGACCGCGCTCCGGGCTATCTCCCCGGTGCGCTCCTTGAGGTCGAGAGACACCGTCGTCAACTCCCGGGACACTTCGCCCGCCCGGCCAGCCGCCTCATTCATGCGCACCAGCAAGGCCTGAACGCGCTCCTGCTGGCCCACGGCCTCGTCACGCGCCTGGTCGGCCGCTTCCGCCTGACTGCGCGCGTCACGCTCCATATCGCGGGCTTCCCCGATGGCGGAGCGCAGATGTGCGACCATCTCGACCAGCACATCCTTCAGTTCTCCGAGTTCGGCGGCGAATTTACCCTTCGGCTCAGCGTCGAGGTCGCCGCGCGACACAGCCCCGGCGAAAGCGTTGAGCCGCATCAGGGGCTGATTGATCGATCGCATGACCCACAGGAGAAGGATAAGAATGGCGACGCCCACGGCCAGTTCCACGCCGACCACGTAGTAGTCGATCATCCGGGCGTCATGCTGCGACTGAGCCACACTGCTGTCCGCGATCTCTCCATAGATCGGCTCCAGGGCGCGCGCCGCCTCAATGAGTCCGGCGGTTATGGCGGCGATGCTCTTTTCATTGTCCACATATTTGCCGAAAGCGTCGAGATACGCCTGGAGGGCCTTCATCCGCCCTGCCGCTTCCTCCGGGGGATAGAGGGCGGAAAGCATCCCGCCCAACGCCTTCGCTCCTTCGGTCACGCGATCCACATACATCTCGCCGCCACGAATGATGTAATTTTTTTCCTGCCGCCGCATCTGGAGCAGCTTGATTACCAAATCCGCCGCCATCTCCCCCTTTCCGAACTCGGCCTCAAGATTGCGGGCCGCCTCGATGAACTCCCAACGCAGTCCCTCTTTCATGGTCAACCCCATGGCCACGTAGAGATCATTGACCCCGATCAACGCTCCCCTGTACTGCTGAAGAACGGTCAACGCATTCCCGCAGTTGTCGGCAAGTCCGGGGTTGATCCGGGCTATTTCCTCCAGAACGGCTCCGGCCTTATCCACATTTTCCAAAGCCTTGCGCGTATATTGCTCGTCTTTGCGCAACAAAAAATTCTTTTCGTGCCGTCTTGCCTGAAGAAACAGCGCATTTCCTTCATTGGCCAGAGTAGCCAGCTTCCTGGCCTCAATCACGTATTGGCCCCCGACATAGTTCACAACAAAGATTCCGGCCAATCCAGACAAAACGGAAACGAAGATCAGAATAAGTTTGCTCTTGATGCTCACGACAACCCCCTTTTGAATGGCAAAGTGAAATGGGTGCCGGATTGCAAAAGACATGCACAAATATATTCAATTATTTCAAGCTTAGCATCTCGCAAACCTACGCAAAATCTGTTTGCGTGATTTGCTTGACCCCTCTGTTCCCCACGACAGCAACGGCCCACAGGCTTGCGGGATTTGCTCCCACCATGGGAAAGGCGCAATACGAAAACAAAAATACGGAACCTGGCGAACTTGTAAAGAAAAGGAGATGGGGGCGAGAAAAACCGGAAGGAAATCAGAAAAGGGGTTCGGCGCAACCCGACACGGAAGCATAGGACAGAAGGTCCATCGCCTCCTCAGGAAATCCTGGAAACTCCCGGGGAGCGGGAAATCGGAAGGCTCAGAACGTCCGCCCGTCCCAGCCGAACAGGTTGCGTTCGATGTTGCCGAAGGCGATGTAGACCCGATTGGACGGGATGGCGAGTTCCCTGTTCAAAAAGCCGCAGACGGCGGCGGAAAGTTCCGGGGTGCGTGCCTCGGGAAGTCCTATGGAGTCGAGGGTGACGAATGCGGCTGGTTCCGGGGTGCCGCCGAAGAGGAGGCGTTTTGCCGGTTCGAGCACGGCCAGGACGTAGGACTCGGGCTTGCCGAGGATGTCCGCAGCCAGGGCTGAGATCGCCTTGAGGCAGGCGTTCTCATCGGAAACAGCAACGTTGGTTTCCACCTTGATGAACGGCATGGCCTCTCCTAGAGGTAAATGGTTCCGGTCATGTAGGTCACGGCTCTACCTGCGATCTTGACGCGGTCGCCGAGATATTCGCAATGGAGCGAGCCGCCCCTCGCAGAAGCCTGAAAGGCGTGGAACTCCGATTTTCCGAGGCGGTCGGCCCAGTACGGAACCAGGGTGCAATGGGCCGAGCCGGTAACCGGGTCTTCCGGGATGCTCTCTTCCGAAACGAATACGCGGGACACGAAATCGTGGTCCAGACCGGGAGCGGTACAAATAAGACAAAGGCCGTCCAGCGCCGAAACCAGGCGGAAGTCGGGAGCAAGCGCCCGGATGTCCTCCTCGGTCTCGAACACGGCCATCATGTCACGGCGGCCCATGTACAGCTCGACGGGCCTCGCCCCCAAGGCCTTGGTCACCCTCTCGGTGACTTGAATTCGGGAACAGGACCAGGCCGGAAAGTCCATGGAATAGTAGTTGTCCTCGTGGTCCACGAAGAGCCTACCGCTCTTGGTCTGGAAGACCACGGCCGGATCGGAATAATCCAGGTGCCGATAGATGACGTGGGCGCTGGCCAGGGTGGCGTGGCCGCACAAGTCGATCTCTATCTCCGGGGTGAACCAACGCAACTCGAAATACTCGCCCTTTCGAACGAAAAAGGCGGTTTCGGGCAGGTTGTTCTCCAGGGCGATCTTGCGCATGAGGTCGTCGGATAGCCACTCGTAGAGCGGAACCACCGCCGCCGGATTTCCTGAGAAAACCTCGTCCGCGAACGCGTCCACCTGGTAAAGATCGAGTTTCATGCCTTCCCCCAACACCTAGAAGGTTTGCTTGAACAAATCGTCCGCCGAAGCCGGAGCCTCCCCGTTTTCGCCGTAGGAACTGGACGTTTCCGTTGGTTCGGACCCGACCTTGAACGGCAAGAAATACTCTTCGGTCGACGACGGCGAGGCCAGTTTGCCGGTTTTGCCGTCAACTTTGACCATAACGATTCCTGGCGGCTGAGTGAAGTCCTCGTAGGGATAATCTTCCTCCACGTGCTTGCGGTAATCCACCCAGATGGGGCTGGCCGCGCGCGAGCCGGTCTCCCACTTGCCCATGGGAGTCAACTCGTCGAAGCCCACGTACACGCCGGTCAGCAGATACGGAGCAAAGCCCATGAACCAGGCGTCCTGCTCCATGTTGGAAGTGCCGGTCTTGCCTGCGACGGGCCGCTTCAACACCTTGGCGCGCCAGCCGGTTCCGTTCTGCACTACCTGCTTCATGAGGGTGGACATGATGTAGGCCGTCTGCGGGCTCATGGCGTCCACGGCCTCCGGCTTGGAGGCATAAAGCTCATCGCCCCAGGCGGACTTGACGGACAGAACCGTGCGCGGCTTGATGTAAGAACCGCCACGCGCAAAAGTGGTGTACGCCTCACAGAGATTCATGGGCGTGACCACGGCGGACCCCAGGGACACGGACAGGTCGTGCGGGAAATCCGACTCAAGGCCCATGGCCTCGGCTCGCTCGATAATAGTCCGGATGCCGAGCTTCTGGGCCACGCGGATGGTGCACAGGTTCTTGGACTTGACCAGGGCGGTGCGCAGCAGGGTCGGTCCTTCGAAGGTGCCCTCGAAGTTCTCGGGCCGCCACAGTTTGCCTTCGGCGTCGTTGGCGTACACGATGGGCGCGTCGAGGACGATGCTCGCGGCGGTGTAGCCGTTGTCCAGCGCAGCCGAGTACACGACGGGCTTGAAGGCCGAACCGGGCTGCCGCCGAGCCTGAGTGGCCCGATTGAACTGGCTTTTGGCAAAGGAATACCCGCCCACCAGGGCGACGACCTCGCCGGTGCCGGGCTTGATGGAGACAAGCGCGCCCTCGACCTCGGGCTCGCGCTCAAGGTCGAGAATCCAGGTGCCGTCTTCCTTTTCCGGGGCGCTGTCCACAGTCACCCAGACCACATCGCCCTTTTTCAAAATCTTGCGGGCGTCGGTGGGGTTCGGCACGTCCTCATGGCTCTTCCTGAAATCGGGCTCGCGCACCCACCACATGGCTTTGAGAGGAATGGTTCCCTTGAACTTGCCGAATTCGACTCGGGCTTCGCTGCTGGAAACACCGGTCACGAACGCCTTCATGAGGCGGTCCTTCTCCATGATGCCGTCGGTGGTCTGCGGGCCCTCCTCCAGGACGCCGGGCTTGTCGGCCTCGGTGAAATGCCCCACCGGACCGAGCCAGCCCCGCCGCTGGGCGGAATCGAGAAGCCCGCGCCGAAGCGCTTTTTCCGCCGCACCCTGGTGCTTGAGGCTGCACGGCGTAGTCACGGTCAGGCCGCCGTTATACACCATGTCCTCGCCGTACTGGTCGACGAGCCAACGGCGGACCTCTTCCAGATAATACGCGCCTACCTGCCAGGACGGATCGTCCATGGATTTGAGCTCGATCGGTTCGGCGAGCGCCTCCTGGTACTGCTCCTCGGTAATCCACCCCAGTCCGCGCATGTGACTGAGGACGTACTCCTGACGCTGCCTCGCCAGCTCGAAACTCTGGTAGGGATTGTACCGGGTGGGGGCCTGGGGCAGACCCGCGATCAAGGCCGCCTGGGCAATGGTCAGGTCCTTGGAGTGCTTGGCGAAATAGGTTCTGGACGCGGCTTCCACGCCGTAGGAATGCGCACCGAGGAAGATATGATTCAGATATATGGTCAGAATCTCTTCCTTGGTCAGGTAGTTCTCCAGACGAAAAGCGAGGATGGCCTCCTTGAGCTTGCGCTTGTAGCTGCGCTCGGAGGTCAGCAGCAACCGCTTGATGACCTGCTGGGTGATGGTCGAACCGCCCTGCTTGGTGCGCCCGGCCATGAGGTTGGCCTTGAAGGCGCGGACGATGGCGGTCAGATCGACGCCGTCGTGCTCGTAGAAGGACGCGTCCTCCGCGGCCAGAAACGCCTTGGGAATCCATTCGCTCATCTGATCCAGAGTGACCAGGAACCGCTTTTCCTTGTAGAAATAGCCGAGCACCTTGTCGTCCTGGGCGTAGACCGTAGTCACCAAAGGCGGCTTATAGTCCGTTATTTTCTTGAAGCTGGGCAAATCCTTGGCCGCCCATAAATAAATCGCAACGGCCGCGCAAACACCTGCCACAGCACATCCAAGAAACAATATACCAAATATTTTCAAGAATTTGTTCATATTCTATCCATCAAAAGGTTTTCTTGACCGGGCTCGCGCCCTTGGTCGGAGGCAATCCCCAGACCAGACGCAAGCGGCCGTACAAATCCTTCACGGTCGCCCTGTTGGTGTCAAGGATGTCGAGCATCCGGACCAGAGTGGCCCCTTCCCGCCGCGCGAGGCAGGTGGGGATATCGAAAAATGTAACCGTCTTCCCGGCCATCCAGAAAGGGAAAAGGCGGCAGTAATAGGGGCGCGCCTCCATCGGTATCTCGCAGCCCAGCGGGCCGAGAAACCGGCAGGCGCCCATGGAATCCACGGCCAGCCGAAAATGATCCTTGCCTTCGGGGAAAAGCTGCCTGACGAGACTCTCCTCGCCGGGGAAAAGACGGCAGGCGTAGTCGATGAAAGCCTTGGAATTGGAAGAAAGGACGAAGCCGCCGGTATACGGCACCAGCTCCTGGATGCGCTCCTTCTCGATCTGCGAGAGGGGGAAACAGAATTCCTCCTGGCCCGAAGAGATGCGGCAACAGGTCGGCCCTTGGAAGGAACACCTCCTGCAAACGTCCGAGTCGCCGCCCTGCGCCCGGGTCATCAATCGGCTCTCCCGGCGCGACCATCGGAAAATGTCAGTTCGCCCTTGCCGAGCAGGTCGTGCAGGTGGACCATGCCCGCCAACCGTCCGTCATCGCGGACCACGGGCAGGACGGTGATCTGGCTATGCTCCATGAGATCGAGAACGCGGGCCGAGGATTCTCCGGCCGAGGCGCGCCGGGGGGATCTGGTCATGACGTCATGCACGGGCAGATCCATATTCAGGCCGCCGGCGCAAACCATACGGCGAACGTCGCCGTCGGTAAGCACCCCCAGAAGGAAATTGTCTTCGTCGACCACTGCGACCAGCCCGAGCCCGCCGTCGTTCAGGGTGGACAGGGCCGACTTGAGGGCGGCGTTTTCAAGAACCACGGGCAGGCCGTCGGTGTGCATGAGCTGGTCCACGCAGGTGGCCAGCCGCTGTCCCAGCGATCCGCCGGGATGAAACCGCTTGAAATCGTCCTTGCCGAAGGATTTCCACTCCATGAGGCAAACGGCCAGCGCATCGCCCACCGCCAATTGCGCGGTGGTCGACGAGGTCGGAGCCAGCCCCATGGGGCAGGCTTCACGCGGCACATGGACCTGAATATGAATGTCGGCCAGTCCGGCCATGGTCGAAGCCGGATTGGAGGTCATGGCTATGACCTTGGCGCCGAGGGATTTCAAGGTGGGCAGAATGGCGTTGACCTCGTCGGTCGCGCCGGAGTTGGAAAGGGCAAGGACCACGTCCTCGCCCCGGATCATGCCCATGTCGCCGTGCGCTCCCTCCACGGGATGAAGAAAGAAGGAAGGCGTGCCGGTGGAAGACAGGGTGGCCGCGATCTTGCGGCCCACCAGCCCGGACTTGCCCAGTCCGGTGATGACGACCCGCCCCTTGCACTGCGCCATCGCGGTAAGGGCTTCGACGAACGGCCCGTTCAACTGGTCGCGCACGGCCTCAAGACCCTGGACCTCGATGTCCAGGACCTCGCGGGCCAGGGCGAGCCAATCCTTGCGCTCGGATGTACATGCCATGCGGTATTCTCCCGAATATGGACCGGGCAGGACGCGGTCGCGTCCATGCCCGAACCGGCGGCCCTCGCGCCGCCGCGGCCCGGCCGCCCGCTCAAGCGGGAAAAACCGGACGTTGATGATTCGCGGCCTAGCAGAATTCCTTGATGATGCCGGGGGTCGCCTCCAGGCAATCCTTGCCCATCCTGTCGGACAGGGGAACCGGATAGTTGCCGTCGAAGCACGCCAGACACCACTCGTCCTGAGTCACGGAGTCGAGCAGCCCGGGAATGGTCAAGTAGTGCAGGGAATCGAGGTCCATGAAGCGGGCGATGTCTTCCACCGCGTGGTTGGCCGCAATGAGCTCGCCCTTGGAAGAGAAGTCGATGCCGTAGAAACAGGGGAACTTGATGGGCGGGCAGCTCACGCGAAGGTGAATCTCCCGCGCGCCGAGTTCGCGCAGTTTCTTGACCCGGGCGCGAATGGTGGTGCCGCGGACGATGGAATCCTCGATTATGATGATGCGCTTGTTCTGGATCATGGACTTGACCGGATTGAGCTTCACCCGCACGGAAAAGTCCCGCATGTCCTGGGAAGGCTGGATAAAGGTCCGGCCCACGTAATGGTTGCGGATCATGGCCAGCTCAAGAGGCACGCCGGATTCCTGGGAGTAGCCCACGGCCGCGTAGTTGCCGGAATCGGGGAACGGCATGACGAAATCGGCGTCCACCGGGGCTTCCTTGGCCAGCATGGTGCCCATGGCCTTGCGCCGCTCGTAGACCACGTCGCCGAAGATGTGAGAGTCGGGACGGGCGAAGTAAATGAGCTCGAAGATGCACTTGCTGCACCGGATAGGCTCGGCGAACCTGTGGGACGTCAGCTTGTTCTTGTGGACCACGACCATCTCGCCGGGATCCAGGGGACGCAGGTAGTCGGCCTCCACCAGGTCGAAGGCGCAGGTTTCGGAGGCGAAAACATACTTGTCTCCCACCCGGCCCAGCACCAGAGGCCTGAACCCGTTGGGGTCCTTGACCGCGATCATCTTGTCGTTGGCCATGATAAGCATGGAATAGGCGCCGCGCACGCGGTTGCACGCCTTGCCGACGGCTTCTTCTATGGAATCGGACTGATGCAGATATTTGATGATGAGATGGGCGAAGACCTCGGTGTCCATGGTGGTCTGGAAAATGGACCCGCTGGCCTCCAGTTCCGAACGAAGCTCGTAGGTGTTCACCAGGTTGCCGTTATGGGCGACGGCCAGGCGCAAGTCGCCGTGGCGGACCAGAAACGGCTGGGCGTTGCGGATAAGCGACGCGCCCGTGGTGGAGTAGCGGATGTGGCCCATGGCGATGGAACCCTTGAGTTCCTTGCTCAGATGCCGCTCGTTGAATACGTCGGCAACCAGCCCCATACCCTTCTGTTCGCGAATCTTTTCTCCGTCCCAGGTAACGATGCCCGCGGACTCCTGCCCGCGGTGCTGCAACGCGTAAAGACCGAAATAGGTCATACGCGCCGCCTCCTTGTTTCCGTAGATACCGAAAAGACCGCAATACTCTTTCTTCATGAAGACTCTCTCGTGTGTCCGGCTGGTTAGCCGTAATATTCCTGCAGGCTCTTCACTTGCAGCCCGGTTTGTCTCAATTCACATATGGCCTGCACCACCGCACGCGCCCCGGATACCGTGGTGGTGTAGGGAAGACCGTACAACAACGCATTCTGGCGGATCATCTTGGCGTCGCCCACGGTCTTCTTGCCCGAGGGGGTGTTGATGACCAGGTCGAAGGCTCCGTTCTTGATATGGTCGATCACGTGAGGCCGCTGGCCTTCGTGGACCTTGTGGACCTTCTCCACATTGACGCCCTTGCTCGCCAAAAAGTCGGCGGTGCCGCCCGTTGCGGCGACCTTGAAGCCCATGGCCTCGAAGTCCTTGGCCACCAGCACGATCTTGGCCTTGTCCCAGTCGTTGACGGACATGAAGACCGTGCCCGAGGTGGGCAGCTTTTGCCCCGCGCCCAGTTGCGATTTCATGTAGGCCAGGCCGAAACTCGGATCAATGCCCATGACTTCGCCGGTGGAACGCATCTCGGGTCCGAGCAGCACGTCCACGTTGGGGAAGCGGTTGAACGGGAACACGGATTCCTTGACCGAAA
Source organism: Desulfovibrio sp. Fe33 (assembly GCF_028532725.1). NCBI lineage: Bacteria > Pseudomonadati > Thermodesulfobacteriota > Desulfovibrionia > Desulfovibrionales > Desulfovibrionaceae > Desulfovibrio > Desulfovibrio sp. Fe33. Next base: position 50,060 of record NZ_JAQKGU010000004.1, on the reverse strand, counting down.
CGTGTCCCTTCTTGCGCATGGTCCAGGGTTTGAGGTCCTTGAGCTTCTCGCCGAGCATGACCCGGGTGGCCAGCTTGGCCAGGGGAACCCCCGTGGCCTTGGAGACGAAAGGCACCGTGCGCGAGGCGCGCGGGTTGACCTCGATGATGTAGACCTCCTGGTCCTTGATGGCGAACTGGACGTTCATCAGCCCGACCACGCCCAGCTCCTTGGCCATGGCGATGGTCTGCCGCTCGATCTCGCGGATGAGCTCGGCGGACAGGGAATACGGCGGCAGCACCGATGCGGAGTCGCCCGAATGGATGCCCGCCTCCTCGATGTGCTCCATGACCCCGCCGATGTAGACATCCTCGCCGTCGGCCAGGGCGTCCACGTCAACTTCAATGGCGTATTCGAGGAACTTGTCGATGAGGGTCGGATGTTCCGGCGAGACCAGGGCCGAATGACGGAAATAGTGATCGAACTCGTCCATGGAGTAGACGATGTCCATGCCCCGGCCGCCGAGCACGTAGGACGGGCGGAGAACCAGGGGGAAACCGAGCTTGGACGCGATCTCGCGCGCCTCGACCATGGACATGGCCGTTCCGTTGGGCGGCTGCCTGAGATTCAGCTTGTTCAGGAACTGCTTGAACCGCTCGCGGTCCTCGGCGCGGTCGATGGCGTCCGGGCTCGTGCCGATGAGCGGCACGCCCGCATTCATCAGCCGAAGCGCGAGGTTCAGCGGGGTCTGGCCGCCGAACTGGACAATGACCCCGTCCGGCTTCTCGAACTCGACGATGTTCATGACGTCCTCGAAGGTCAGGGGCTCGAAGTAGAGCTTGTCCGAGGTGTCGTAGTCGGTGGAGACGGTCTCAGGGTTGGAGTTGACCATGATCGACTCCACGCCCAGTTCCTTCAACGTGAAGGAGGAATGGCAGCAGCAGTAGTCGAATTCGATGCCCTGGCCGATGCGGTTCGGTCCGCCGCCCAGGATGATGATCTTCCTGCGGTCCTCGCGGACGTTCTCCTGTCCTGTCTCGTAGGTGGAATAATAATACGGAGTATAGGCCTCGAACTCGGCGGCGCAGGTATCGACCAGATAATAGGTGGGCTGGACGCCCAGTTCCTTTCTCAAGGAGCGCACCGTATCCTCGCTGATCCGCCACATGGCAGCCAGTTGAGGATCGGAATAGCCGTATTCCTTGGCCTTGCGGAGCATGGCGGCCATGCCGTCGGCCTCCGCCGTCACGCCCTCGCGCTTGCCGAACTTGATGAGCTCCCGCTCCATGTCGATGATGTCGCTGAACTGACGCAGGAACCACGGGTCGATCTTGGTGGCCTCGTGCAGCTCCTCCTCGGTCATGCCGCACAACAGAGCATCGCGCAGGGCGTAGATGCGCTGGGAGTTGGGACGACGCAGGAGTTTCAAAATCTCGTTCTTGTCGAAGTCCTCTTCATCGAACCGGTCGCCCAATCCGATATGGCCTGTTTCAAGCGAGCGCAGCCCCTTTTGCAGCGCCTCCTTGAAGGTCCGGCCGATGGCCATGGTTTCGCCCACGGACTTCATGGCCGTGGTCAGATAATCCTCGGTGCCGGGGAACTTCTCGAAGGTAAACCTGGGAATCTTGACCACGCAGTAGTCGATGGCCGGTTCGAAGGAGGCCATGGTCTCGCGGGTGATGTCGTTGGGAATCTCGTCCAGGGTATAGCCGACGGCCAGCTTGGCCGCGATCTTGGCGATGGGGAAACCGGTGGCCTTGGAAGCCAGGGCGGAGGAACGGGACACGCGCGGGTTCATCTCGATGATGATCAGCTCGCCGTCCTCGGGATTGATCGCGAACTGGACGTTGGACCCGCCGGTCTCCACGCCGATCTCGCGCATGACCGCCAGGGAGGCGTCGCGCAACCGCTGATACTCGTCGTCCGTCAGGGTCTGGGCCGGGGCCACGGTCACCGAGTCGCCGGTGTGCACGCCCATGGGGTCCAGGTTCTCGATGGAGCAGATGATAACGCAGTTGTCCTTCTTGTCCCGCATGACCTCCAGCTCGTACTCCTTCCAGCCGAGGATGGAGCGTTCGAGCATGATCTCATGCTTCATGGACAGGGCCAGGCCGTTGGCGCAAATCTGCTCCAGCTCTTCCATGTTGTAGGCCACGCCGCCGCCGGAGCCGCCCAGGGTGTAGGCGGGCCGGACGATGATCGGGAACGGGATTTTCTCGCCCCACTCGCGGACATCGTTCATGTTTCGGCAGATGCCGCTCTCGGGCATACCCAGGCCGATGTTCTTCATGGCGGCGCGAAATTCCTCACGGGATTCCGCCTTGTTGATGACGTCGATATTCGCGCCGATGAGCTCGACGTTGTATTTTTCGAGCACGCCCATATCGGCCACGGCCAGGGCCGTATTCAACCCGGTCTGCCCCCCCAAAGTTGGCAAAAGAGCGTCGGGACGCTCTTTCTCGATGATTCGGGCAACGGTTTCGGGCTCAATGGGCTCGATATAGGTGGCATCGGCCAGCTCCGGATCGGTCATGATGGAGGCCGGGTTGGAGTTGACCAGGACCACCTCGTACCCCTCCTCCTTAAGCGCCTTGAGGGCCTGGGTACCGGAGTAATCGAACTCGCAGGCCTGGCCGATGACGATGGGGCCGGACCCGATCAGCATGATCTTCTTAATATCTGTGCGTTTGGGCATTATGCTCGAAGTAGTTGAAGTTACGGCGGTATTCGAGGGGAGCGCGCAGCCCCGCCCCCTCCGCCCGGCGAGGCACCACCGCCGCCTGCCGGACAAGCAATCCTTATTATAAGGTTATCCCCCGAAACGCAACGGTTATATCGGCGCGACCGTAGACGGAAGAGGACAATCCATCTTCAATTCTAAGCATTCCGAACAAGTTTGCAAGGGACGTCTGAAAGTACGCAGATTCCCGTTGACAGGCCCAATGTTGATACTTATTCTCAACCTCAACGCGATATTTGAGGGAAAATTCAGCGATGCAAAAGCCTTTGACAGAATTTCCGACCGGTTCGGTAGTACGTATTTCCGGTATAGACGGCGGCCGTCAGGCGCGCTCCAGAATGCTCGCCCTGGGCATGACGCCCGGCTGCCCGGTGACGGTGCTGAGCGGCGGCTCCAAGGGGTGCCGAGTGCGCGTGCGCGGCTCCGATGTCGTATTGTGTTGCGGCCTGGCCGCAAAAATCCTGGCAGTGCTCGACGCCTCGGATGAAGGGCCCCGATGCACCTGCTGTCCCGGCCCGCGCGCCCGGGCGTCCTAACCCTTCCCTCCGACGTTTCTCGAAGGCCGCCCGCACGGGCGGCTTTTTGCTTCCCCGCCCCATTGCCGATTATACTTGTTCGTCGTTGCGGCCCGGTGCTAGCCTGGTAAAAAACCGGAGCCACCACATGCCCGACAACATCAGAATCGGCATCAGCGCCTGCCTGGCCGGACACAAGGTTCGATACGACGGGACGGCGGCCAAGGCCGAGCACCTCACCGGGTCTCTGGCCAAGTACCTGGAGTTCGTCCCGGTGTGCCCGGAAGCGGCCTGCGGCATGGGCGTGCCGAGGGAAGCCGTGCGCCTTGTCGGCGACCCGGAAAACCCGCGCCTCAAGGGACGGCAAACCGGCAAGGACTGGACCGACACCATGCGCGCGTGGGCCGAATCCTTCCTTCCCGAATTGGAAAAGGCCCGGCTTTGCGGATTCATCTTCAAGGCCAAATCCCCGTCCAACGGCATCGGCCGAGTCAAGGTCTACCGCGAGTCCGGCGGACAGCCAGCCAGTTACGCAGGCGTGGGAATCTTCGCCGCCATGGTCATGAAGCGATTCCCCCTGCTTCCGGTGGAGGACGACGGCCGACTGCACGACGCGGGCCTGCGGGCCAACTTCGTCGAACGCATTTTCACGGAGCGGCGTTGGCAGGAATTCCTGGACAACTCCACTTCCCGGCGCGGACTCATTGACTTCCACACCCGCCACAAGATGCTCATACGGTCTCACGACGTGACCGGCTACCGCGAGCTGGGTAAAATGGCGGCCGAGAACGGACGCCCGGACGATCTCTTCAGCCGCTACCACGACCGGCTGGCGCAGGCCATGGCCCTCAGGCCGACGGTGCGCAAAAATGTCGACGTGCTCATGCACATCCTCGGCTACTTCAAGAAGCAGCTCTCCTCCGATGAAAAACAGGAGTGCCTGGAACTCATCGAGAACTACCGTAACGAACTCGTCCCGCTCATCGTGCCCGTGACACTGTTCAACCACTTTGTACGCAAGTACGATGTTCAATACCTGCGGGACCAATACTACCTCAATCCCCACCCGCTGGACCTCAAGCTGCGCAATCACGCATGAAAAAGGGAACGACTACTTGAACTCCCAGAAGAGGGAAATCAGGCGTTGAAAGCCGCTTCGCGGCAATATGTCGGATGATTTCGCCTCCGGCGGGCAAGGGCTCGCACCCTTGCATCCCTTGTATGCGCCTTCGGCGCGGTTTTATTCGCTTTGCGGCGGTTTGGAGCAAAAGCGGGGAGGTGGATATTTAGGTCCTTTTTTTTTGGGGAGGCTTTCCCTTGAACTTCCTGGAGAGGGAAATCAGGCGTTGAAAGCCGCTTCGCGGCAATATGTCGGGTGATTTCGCCTCCGGCGGGCAAGGGCTCGCACCCTTGCATCCCCTTTATGCCGCCTTCGGCGCGTTTTTTCCCGCTCTGCGGGGGGAGTGGAATGAAAGGGGGGAGTTAAGCATTTATGTCTCATAAGAAAAGCCCCCGCGGCAATCGTCGCGGGGGCTTCCTGCTTCCGAAATAGTACGCGCTATGAAAACGCCGAATGCTCCGGCTCCAGCCGTAGCCGCACGCCCTTGAGATCGCCCCCGCCCGCCAGCCACGTCCGCAGCAGTTCGCGATTGCGGAAGATCACCGGATGCGGGCAGCCGTACCCGGCCTGATCCAGCAGCCCGGCGGCCTGATCCGGATAATGTTTGGCAGCGGACAGGCAGGCCAGTAGATTCAGACACAGGTCGTTCATGGGGAAACGCAGGGTCATGGCCTTGCCCAGCGGCAGCATGACGTCGCCGAGCCGCCCGGCGCGGAAGTAAGCCACGGCCAGATCGAACTGGGCCGCGTGCAGCCCCGGGAGACGGCCCGCGATGGCTTCACGTTCCTCCACGGTGTAGGCGATCCTCTCGGCGGCGTAGGACGTGCCGTCCAGATTGCGGATGCACACATCGAACCCGTAACGCCTGGCCCAGAACAAACCTTCCGCGGCCTCGTCCGGGTCAAGCCGCATGTCGAGCCGTTGACAGCCCGCAAGGCGCATGGCCTTGAGCAGCCCGTCCGTGGGCACGGTGTCCATCCGCGCGCTCCAGAGGACGTTCAAGTCACGCACGCGCATGTCCAGGCACATCTCGACGACCTTCGCATGATCCGCGAACATTGCGGCATCCTCAAAAGCCAGGGCGGACAGCTCGCGTTCGCTCACCGCGCGTTCCACCTCGTCCAGACTCCAACTCTGATCGAAACGGACAACGCCGTGCGCAAACGAATGCTTTCCCATATCGCCCCAGCCGGGCGAAATCGTCCTCGGTTCAACTCGCATACAACACCTCGGCAGCCCGTTTTTTGACGCTTCGGACATACCTGACAGGCTATAATGCAAACACTTTGCCAAAAGCTGATGCGAAAGGAAGAAACAGGGAAGATGCAATTCAACGGGATTAATTCCAGCGTGGATATTGGCCGAATACAAAACGACGAACATATCGTTCGCCCCCAAAATAGGTCTATACACCCACACTCCCCGCTGTCATGGCAGGACGCCACGAAACAAAAAAAACCGCGCCGAAGGCGCATACAAGGGATGCAAGGGTGCGAGCCCTTGCCCGCCGGAGGCGAAATCACCCGACTATCGCCGCAAAGCGGCTTTCAACACCTGATTTCCCTCTTCAAGAAAAGAAAGAGGAAACACCCCAAAAAGAAAGGCCCCCGAACGGAGGCCTTTCCACATGACATTTGATGTCGGCGGCTAGCTGACCTTGCTGCCGGGAACGACCTCCCCGGACGGAGTCAGAAGCTCCATGCCCTTGTCGGTCTTGACGGCCAGGATCATGCCCTGGGAAAGCTGCTTGCGAAGCTTGCGGGGCTTGAGGTTGGCGACCACGACCACCTGTCTGCCGACGAGGTCCTCGGGGGTGAAGAAATCGGCGATGCCCGCGACAACCTGCCGCAGATCCTTGTCGCCGGTATCGACCTTGACGAGCAGGAGCCGGTCGGCGTCGGGGTGTTTCTCCACCGACTTGACCGTGCCCACACGCAGATCAACCTTCTGGAAATCCTCGAATTCGATCTCGGGAACAGCCTCTTCGGCCGCCTTGTCGTCCTTCTTGGAAGCCTTCTTGGCCTTTTGGGCGGGCTTGTCCTGGGCCTCTTCCTCGGGCGGGTCCACGCGGGGGAAGAGATTGGAGGTCTCGGCCACGGCGATGTCGGACTCCAGCAGACCCCAGACGTCCAGCTCCTTGGGCAGGTTGACCTTTTCCGGGGCGAAAGCGATGCCCAACTGTTCCAGCATCTTCTCGGAAGCCTCGGGCATGACCGGCCACAAATGCACGGCGATCTTGCGCATGTTCTCGAGGAGCACGTAAATGACCGTGGACAGCCGCCCGGTGTTGTTTTGCTTGAAGAGCGTCCACGGGGCGGTCTCGTCGATATACTTGTTCAGGCCGCGAACCAGCTCCCAGAGTCCTTCAAGCGCGCGGGAGAACTTCAGCTCGGAGAAGAAGTCCTGGAAGGATTGCATGGCATCCTGGCCGAGCTTCTTGATCTCCGCGTCCACCACGTCCTCCACGTCGGGCCTGGGAATATGGCCGCCGAAGTACTTGTGGGTCATGGACAGGGTGCGGTTGAACAGGTTGCCCAGATCGTTGGCCAGGTCCGCGTTGAGACGGCCGACCAGAGCCTTTTCGGAGAAGCTGGAATCCTGGCCGAAGGACATTTCGCGCAGCAGGAAATAGCGGAAGGCGTCCAGGCCGTAGGCGTCTTTCATGGCCAGCGGCTCGACAACGTTGCCGATGGACTTGGACATCTTGGTATCCTCCACCAGCCAATAGCCGTGCACGTTGAGGTGCTGATACGGCTCGATGCCCGCAGCCTTGAGCATGGTCGGCCAGAAGATGGCATGGGGCTTGAGGATGTCCTTGGCCACCAGATGGTTGGCCGCGGGCCAGAACTTCTTGAACTTGTCGCCGTCGGGATACCCCAGGGCGGCCACGTAGTTGATGAGCGCGTCGAACCACACGTAGGTGACGTAATCGGAGTCGAAAGGCAGCTCAATGCCCCAGGTCAGGCGGGACTTGGGCCGGGAGATGCAGAGGTCTTCGAGTTCGCCGGATTCGAGCAGGGAAACGACTTCGTTCTTGTACCGCTCGGGCCGGATGAAATCGGGATGCGTCTTAATATGCTCCAGCAGCCAGTCGCGGTACTTGGACATCTTGAAGAAATAGTTCTTCTCGGCGATGTACTCGGGCTTGGTCAGGTGGTCCGGACACAGTCCGTCGACCAGTTCCTTCTCGGTGTAGAACCGTTCGCAGCCGAAGCAGTAGTGGCCGCCGTATTCGCCGAAGTATATGTCCCCGGCGTCGTAGACCTTCTGCAGGATCTGCTTGACCACTTCCTTGTGCCGCGGCTGGGTGGTGCGGATAAAGTCGTCGTTGGAAATCTTCATGTTCGGCCAGAGGTTTTCGAAGAGCTTGCTGATGACGTCAACATACTCCTGCGGTGTCTGGCCGTTGCTTTCCGCGGCCTGGACGATCTTGTCTCCATGTTCGTCGGTGCCGGTCAGAAAGTAGGTCTCCTCGCCCATGAGCCGGTGGAAGCGATTCAGGGAATCGGCCACGGTGGTAGTATACGCGTGACCCAGATGGGGCTTGGCGTTTACGTAATAAATGGGCGTGGTGATGTAAAAGCGTTGCAATTCGGATTCTCCTTGTCGTGGCGAAATCGTGCGCCCGAACGGGCGTTACTTCTTGGGAGGCCTGCGCCTGCGTCTTCTGGGTCTGCGTGCGCGTTTGGACTTGGCGTCGTCGCCGTCTTCGGAAACGGCGGCAGCCTGCTCGGGAACATCCGGCTTGCGCGGAACGTCCCTGCGGGGACGTCGCTTGCGTTCGTCCCTGACCGATTTGGCCTCTGTGTCGGGTTCCGCGTCCTGTTCGGGCATGGCGGGCTCACTGCCGCCGTTGCCGTTCACCGCGCCGGACGGCACGGGATGTCGGCCGCCTCGGCGCCCCTTGGGGGCGGCGGCCCGGGCCTTGGCTTCCGCCTTGGCCTCGTCGCTCGGCGGCTTGTTAACTATTTCATTCCATTCGTCAATGGAAACTTCCTGCTCTTCGAAATTTTCGTCAAGCAACGAAAGGGATTTCTTGAAGAAATTGGAACGAAGGACCTTCATCGCCCCAAGCGATGTCTGGTACTTCTTGCCTACGCGCGGGCACATGCCGTGAAACTCCTCATACCCCTTCTGTTCAAAGCTCAGGCAGCAAAGCAGACGCCCGCAAATTCCTGAAATTTTTGTAGGATTGAGGAAAAGATTTTGTTCCTTGGCCATCTTGATGGTCACGGGCACGAACTTGCGCATGAACCGGCGGCAGCAGCACATCTGGCCGCAGTTGCCGATGGCCCCGAGCATCTGGGTCTCATGGCGAACGCCGATCTGCCGAAGCTCGATGCGGGTGCGGTATTCCTTGACCAAATCCTTGATGAGCTCGCGAAAATCGATACGGCCAGGCGCGGTGAAATAGAAGACCATCTTGGATCGATCGAAAAAAACCTCCACATCCACCAGCTTCATGCCCAGCTTGTGAGTGTTGATGCAGGCGCGGCAGAACTTGAAGGCATCCCTGGAGAGAACCTCATTCTCGGCCACGGCCTCCATGTCCTTTTCGTTGGCCAGCCTGTAGATGACTTTATGGCCGTCTTCATCCTCGTCGCCCCCCTCTTTGGGGGCTTGGCGAACAAGTATGACCTTGCCCAGCCCCATGCCCTGGTCGGTCTTGACGATGACGTGCTGCCCTTCGCGGACTACGAACGGGCCGGAGCCGAAATAATACACCTGTCCGTAATCATTGAATTTAACACCAAGTATTTGGCTCATGGATAAGTATCCTATATGAAAGACCCCCTGTCTGCGGGGGGAGTGAGTATCGCGCAAAGAGAAACAACATATTAGAAAACGGCTTCAACTTCAAATCCGTTTGGAACGCGAAGCCGGATGCCGCCTCATGGCACGGCATCCGGCTGTAATATCTGCGAATCGGCCAGGAGGCTTTTTTCAGATGAGCCCCAGGCTCTTGATCTCGTCCATGAGCTTTTCCTCGTCGATGGGCTTGACCAGATAGGAGGTTGCCCCTCCGAGGAAAAAAGCGTCGTGGGTTTCCTTTTCATCCGCGAGCATGGTGGTGACGATGACTTTGGACTCGCTGTGCGGGCTGATGCCGTGCTCCTGCTCCAAGGCGCGGATTTCGCGCAGGGCCTGTTGGCCGTCCAGTTCAGGCATAAGCAGATCAAGACAGACCAGATCGTAGGGGGCCTTGTCCAGCAGACCGCGTTTAAAGGCCTCGATGGCCTCCTCGCCATTAACGGCGATGTCGCATTTGGCGACTTGGCGCAGGATCTCATGAATCATGTTCCTGCTGTAAAAATCGTCATCCACGATCAACGCTTTCATGTCTCGCCCTCCTATCTGTCTGACCATCTCGGGGTTGGAGTTACGTTTCAATCTCACTTTCTCAAGAAAAGCGCAACAGTTCGCCATGACGGGATCGGCCGGACTCCCGCCTACAATTCGAATTCCATGCCCTCACGGGCCAGCTCGAAACGCACGCCGCTTTCCTTCCATCCGGCCCGCAACCGGGCGTCCAATTCGTCCAGGTCCTCGTCCGAACGCTCCATGTCGTGGTGGGTCAGCACGACGAGTTCCGCCCCGGCGTCGCGAGCCATTTCCAGCGCGGAATCCATGGAGCCGTGGCCCCATCCCCGCTTCACGGCGAACTCCTCCGAAGTGTACTGGGCGTCGACGACCAGCAGATCGACGCCGCGCAGACGGTCGAGAATGGCCCGGTTGCGCTGTTCGACCAGCTCCGCGTACATCTCGAAATCCTTGTCGCCCGGCGAATAGATATTAACGAAAGGCTCATGATCGCCGGTAAAAAACATGGATTTGCCGTCGCATCGCACAAGGTAGCCGAAATTCGGCGCGGGATGATTCATGAGCAGCGGGGAAACCTGGGCGAACCCCAAGTCCACGGTCTCGCCTTCGGACAACGTGCGGCATTCGAGTTCTGCGGAAAGTTCGGCGGCCCGCACCGGAAAAAACGGGTATTCCATCTGCCGGTCGAGGGCGGCCTCGATACCGGTCATATTCAAGGGGTCGGCGGGGCCGTAGAGGGTCACGCGGCGGCCGGGCAGAAAAAGCGGAAGGAAAAACGGCAACCCGGAAATATGATCCCAATGGAGGTGGGAGATGAAAATGTCGCAGGACGCGACCCCTTCCGCCACCAGCTCACGCCCCAGTCCCCGGATGCCGGTTCCCGCGTCGAGAATGAGCAGCCCTCCATGGTCCCCCCGCACCTCGATGCAGGTGGTATTGCCTCCATACCGAACGGTCCTCGGCCCGGGAACAGGCAGGGAACCGCGCGTGCCTCGGAACCGAATGCGCATCAGCGGGCCTCCCCAAGCTTGATGAATATACGGGCGTTCTCCACTTCCTCGCCAAGGGAAGGCAGGTCCGCAATGAGCTCGTCCAAGGTCACGCCGAAACGGTCGGCCACCCCGGAAGGCATCGGCTCCACCTCATAGTTTCCGGCCGAACCGAAGGACAGTTTCTTGCTTATCTGGTTGGCGGCGAACAGGCAGTCGTTGACCAGGGAACATCCGCCGTCGCCAAGGGAATGGTGGGTGGCTATGGCCTCCCGAAGTTCCACGGGCAAATGCCATTTCCCGGCCAGAAGCCCGCCTATGTCGGCATGGGTGATGCCGATGGTTTTCAATTCGCAGCGGTGCAGGACGGTGCCCGGCTCCGCGCATTCGCTGGCTATGGTCGCATACTCGTCCGGCATGTAGAGGGCGAAAACCACCTTGCCGATGTCGTGCAGCAGACCGGCCGCGAAATAATTGGCCGCATCGTCGCGGGGAATGCCGAGCCTGCGGCCGAGCATGGACGCGCAGGAGGCAACGGCCAGGGAATGCAGCCAGAACGCGCCCATGTCCAACCGTTGGGATGCGGCCTTGGGGATGGCCCCCACGGCGGCAAGTCCCAGGGCCACGTTTTTGAGCGTGTTCAGGCCAAGGTAGACGCTGGCATGGCTGATGGAAGATATTTCCCTGGAAAGACCGAAAAAAGGAGAATTGACCAGACGCAGAATCTTGAGAGTGAAGACGGGGTCAAGCTTGATGACCTCCACCAGGTCCTTTTGGGAACAGTTGATGTCCCCGGCAAGCTCCACGACCTGGTGCACGCTTTCGGGAAAGGCGGGCATCCTCTCCACGGCTTCAAGCATTTTCCGTCTTATGTCATCGTTCATGAAACCATCCATCCTGGCGGGACCGGCTCCGGTTGCGGCCGGTCTCACTCATCCGTTCTCGATACAGAACCTATACGCACTCCTATATCAGGAGTGCTCCTCTGGCAAGCAGAGCCCGCAAGCCATGCCGACACCTGCAACGCGCCGTCCGGCCCATCCCACATGCAGACCACCCGGCCGTTTCTGGCCGTGGTCCAGAACCCGCCTTCCGTCGACGCGCAAGCCGCCTCCCTCACCATCCTGGCCGGAAACCCGTACCGATTCAAGTATCCGTTGGAGCAAAGAATCGCCCTCGGCCCCACCGCCGCATAAAAGCCTTTGGCGAAGCTGCCCCGGCTACCGTGGTGAGGCAGGACAAGAACCTCGGCCGCGAGGTCGGTCCCGCCGCGGAGCAATTCCCGTATGCCGCTGCGGCCCACGTCGCCGGGCAGCAAGGCCAGGGAACGGCCCTCACGCTCCAGGCGCAGGACCAGCGAACGTTCATTGGCCTTGGTCGCGGCGCACTCCTCGCCCGGATGCAGCACGAAAAATCTCGCGCCGGACGTCAACGCCACCGAATCACCGGCGGACAGGGCGACGGGCTCCACCCCGCTCCCCGGCAGGACACGCCGCAACCGCTCGCCGGTCAATCCGCGCGGCGACATGCCGTTGGTGTACAGTGCGCCGACGTCGAAACGCTCAATGAGATACGGCAGCCCATGGCTATGATCCACGTCCGGATGCGACAGGAATATCCCGTCCAGCCGGGGCGGCCTGCCAATGGTCAAACTCGGTCCGACCACGGCCTCGCCCAGATCGAAGGTCGGCGATCCGCCGCCGGTGTCCACCAGCCAACGGTGCCCGCCGGGCAGAGACACGACCAGAGACTGCCCCAGGCCCACGTCGAGCATGGCGAGGCTCGTCCGGTCGCGGCTGTCCTCGACCATGACCATGACATGCGGCGCAACGAGAAGGACAAAGCCGATTCCGGCCAACAGAGCCGGGACCCGGCGCCCCCGAAGGCAAACGGCAGCCGTGACCAGAAGCAGCGTGAAGCCGAGCAACTCGGGCCACATGGGACGAAGAACCGCGAAGACCGGCGTGAGTCCGGCCCCCTGCGCCGCATCGAGCAGGGAAATCAATCCGTCCGCGATCCTGGCGGCCCAGCCCAGCAGGAACGTTCCGGCCGGAGCGGTCCAGGCCGGAACAGCCAGCAGCATTCCGAGCAGTCCCAGGGGCATAACGGCGAAGCCGAGAACGGGCAGCCAGATCAGGTTCAGCAGCAGGTTGGGACAAAACGTTCCGAAGTAGAAGGAAACCAGCGGCATGATGGCCACGGAAGCGCAGACGCTGACCGCGATCACGCCCGCCGCCCAGTAAAAAAGGCGCGCGGGCAGGCTCCGCCCGGCGGAAAAGAAGGACCGAAAAAGCGGATAAAGCAGGCCGATCCCAGCCACGGCGGCCAGGGACATCTGCAAACCGAGATCGAACGCGGACAGGGGCGAGACGAAGACTATGGCCGCAAGGGCGAAAAACAATCCGTCCATGAGCACCCTGCCCCGCCCCTGGAGCAGGAGCGCTCCCCAGAAGCCGAACATGACGGACGCCCGGATCAGCGAAGCGGACGGCTGGCCGAGCCAGGCATAGGCGAGGACCAGAGGCGCGCCCAGAAGCACCGCCAGTTTGGGACGCGGCAGGCGCAGCAACACCCTCGGGCGCAACCGGCCGGCCAACCAGGCCAGGGCGAACCCCATAGCGGCCACAAACCCCACATGCAGGCCGGACAGGGCAAGGGTATGAGCCAGTCCCGCGCTTCTGGTGGCGTCCATGGTGGCCTGATCCAGGCGCGAACGGTCGCCCGTGGTCAGGGCCAGGACCATGGCCCCGCCCCTGGTGTCCGGGAGCCTCCCGGCCACCAGCGAACGCAAGGCCGACCGCATTCCTGCCAGGGACGCCCCGGGCCGCTCTCCCCAGACCGGATTATTCCGCCTCGCAGGCCAGGCCCGCCAAAAAACGGACTGTCGTTGCCAATACCATTCGAAATCCCACATGCCGGGATTGCCGAAACTTCGCACCGGCGCGACCCTGCACACGACGCGCGCCCGCTGTCCAGGCAGCGGCGTATAGTCGGAATTGCGGATGGACAGGGCCACCTTGCCGGGCAGCGGCTCATCCTCCGACTGGCCGTCCTCCCCCTCCAGAACCGCCTGGTCCAGGATCACCCGCAAGCGGTTCCCCGACCGGGGCTCGGCCCGGTCGACCACTCCGCGCAGGACCACCACCTCCCGGGCCGCCACCCGCTCAGGTATGGCTTCGGGCAATTCCGGCGTCCGCTGGGAGGCATACGCGAAACCGAAAACAGCGCACAGGAGCAAGGCCCACACGGGCAACCGGCACGCTGGTCCCCGCAGGACGCGATCGGCCACGGCCAACAGCGGCAAGGCTACGGCTGAAGCTAGGGGAGAACGAACTCCCAGGATTCCCAAGGTGAAGGCGAGCAGATAGGTCTGCCACGGCAACAGCCCCGGCATCGACGCGTCGTATGTCCAGCAAGCATCCCTCACCCCCCTTCCGTTATCAGGAACCCACCCGTTGAGAAAGAGGATATACTCCCTTATGTCCGCCATTTCCCGAACCTTTCATGCGCGTTGAGAACGGGTGGCCGCTTTTACGCAAGGGATGCCGACCACTGGTTTTCTCGTTTCCCGAACTTACCGGAACACGCGGCATTTCCACTGGGGGGGGGGAAATCCCGAGGCGCGAAAAAAGGCCGGACTCAGCGAAGAGCCCGGCCATTCTTTCTGCAAGCGTCGACGCCTAACCGCTGACGCGCTTGATGCGAGCGCCTACCCCGGAAAGCTTGGCTTCTATGTTCTCGTAACCCCGGTCGAGGTGGTAGATGCGCTCAATGGTGGTCGTGCCTTCGGCCGCCAGCCCGGCCAAAACCAGGGAGGCGCTGGCGCGAAGGTCGGACGCCATGACCGGCGCGCCCTTGAGCTTGCCCACACCATGGACCATGGCGGTCCGCCCCTTGAGCCGGATGTCCGCGCCCAGGCGAACCAGTTCAAGGACGTGCATGAAACGGTTTTCGAAGATTTTCTCCTCAATGGTCCCGGTGCCCTTGCCGAAGCACATGAGCGCCATGAGCTGAGCCTGCATGTCCGTGGGGTAGCCGGGGTGCGGAAGCGTGGTCACGTCCACGTTCTCAAGCAGCCCGTTGGCCCTGCGGACCAGAACGTAATTTTCCTCTTCCTGGAGCCAGATGCCCATTTCGCGGAGCTTGTAGCTGACCGCGTCCAGGTCATGGAACGGGCAGTCCAGAATCTCCAGCTCGCCGCCGGTGATGGCCGCGGCGACCATGTAGGTCCCGGCCTCGATGCGGTCAGGCATGATGCGGTAGTCACACCCTTTCAGGGAGGATACGCCCTCGACGTGCAGGACGCTGGTTCCCTGCCCGGTAATCTTCGCCCCGCAGGCGTTGAGGAAATTGGCCAGGTCAACAACCTCGGGTTCGCGGGCCGCGTTCTCGATTTCGGTCTCGCCCTCGGCCAACGTCGCGGCCATGAGGATGTTTTCGGTGCCGCCCACGGTGGGGAAGTCCAAGGTGATGCGGGCTCCCTTGAGGCCGGACTTGCAGACGCCCTTGATGTAGCCTTCGGTGATCTCGAACTCCGCGCCCATCCGCTCGAAGCCGCGCAGATGCAGGTCAACGGGACGCGCGCCGATGGCGCAGCCGCCGGGCAGCGCGACCTTGGCCTCGCCCAGCCGCGCCAGAAGCGGTCCGAGGCAGAGGACCGAGGCGCGCATGGTCTTGACAAGATCATAGGGGGCCTCGGGTTTGAGGCCTGTGCACAGGCTGGTGGCGGCGTTCTCCTCAAAGGTGGTTTCGCACCCGAGAATGTTGAGCAGCTTCAAGGAGGTGCGGATGTCCGCCAAACGCGGAACATTGGTCAGGGAGACCTTTCCTTCGGCCAGGAGACAGGCCATGAGAATAGGCAGGGCCGCGTTTTTCGCGCCGCTGACCTGAATGCTGCCCTGAAGCGGAACGCCGCCCTCAATGATAAGTTTATCCATGTGTATCCTTTTTTGATTCTTTTGCTTGACCGTGGGAAAAAGCTTGGTTAAACCAGCCCCTCACACGGTGGGTGTAGCTCAGTTGGTAGAGCACCTGGTTGTGGCCCAGGTGGCCGTGGGTTCAAGTCCCATCACTCACCCCAGACGAACTTGTCAGGACGGAACTTCGGTTCCGTCCTTTTCGTTTTCAGGGGAAGCGGAACCCGTCCCGTCGAGCAGCTCCAGCAGCCGCTCGGCGCCATGGGGCCTCGTTTTTTTCTCGAAAAGGATGGTATCGGGAGCACCGCCCTCCACGCCGCTATAGGCCTGATTCAGCCCTGTGCGATTGGAAAAACCGCCGGTGTTCAGGGCCATGCCCGCATACAGGCCGGAACGTCCTCCCACGAAATAGATATCCCCGGACTCGTAGAACTCGGGAGTCTCGTTGACGTCGTATTCGGCGTTCAGCGCGACGATCCGGGCCTGGCCGCGCAACACCGCGCCCGTCTCCAGAATATAGCGGACGTCGTCCTCATGCATGATGACCAGCAGGCCGGACTGTTTGGTCACGCCCGCCTGAAACCCCATGCCCACAGAGGTCCTCGACATGAAGACCGGGCCGGTCCATTCCCCGCCGGGCCGGGCGATCAGCAGCGCGTTGCCGCCGCCGAGCGAGAAGATGAAGCTCACGTCGCCCACCGCCGGAAGGATCACGACCCCCTTGGCCTCGCCAAGCAGACGGCGCAGACGGCCGTCCTTGTCGTCTTCCAGCAACTGCGCCAGCAGGCCGGACGATTCATCCACAAGGGCCTGAGCCGTTCCCCGGTCTGTCGCCGCATTCTTTGCGGAGGTGACGCCGCATCCGGCAAGAAGGGCCAGAAGCAGCAAAACGGACACGATGTAGCTTACGCGTATCGACATAGCCCTGCCCTAAGGTGTGCGTCCTACCCTGTCAAGAACGTTTGCGCAGGCGGCGGACGTCGCCCACGCGCACGGTCAATTTTTCCTTGTCGAAATATTCAAGAACCGGAATGAGGTACTTTCTGGACAGCCCGGTAATATCCTTGAAGTCCGGCGCGGACATCTCCTCGTGACCGGCAAAGAAACCGATGATGCTTTCCCGTATCCCGTTCAGGGCAGGCGCATGGTAATACATGTCGTCCTTGATGCGGACCAAATCCCCTTGATCCTGAAGAAGCCGCAGCACGGGCGCGGCCTGCTTGGCGTCCATGCCGAGGGATTCGAGGACGTCCTTGAGATTGGGCGGCGTGGCCCCGCCCTGGGAATAGGCGTCGAGTATGGTCTCGCGAACCTTGGCCTGGTCCGAGGCGAGGGACACCTTGTGCCCCTTGAGCCGGAAGACTTCCTGATCGGCCTCGATGTCGCCCTTCTTGAGCAGCCGCTCCAAAAGATAATGCATGAGCTTGGGAGGCAGCTCCCGGCCCCAGGACGAGGCCAGTTCGCCCCGCTGTACCCCGGGTTTCATGGATTCCCTGCGGTGATATTCCGCCAGGAAATCGAGCAGTCCGGAGGCGAGCCGATCGACCAAAGCACCGCCCGCATACCGGCGGGACTCCTTGTCGAAAAGCACGGCTCGCTGCTGACCGCCGAGCAGTCCCAGGGTCTTTTCCAGTCCCTTGGTCTCCAGGTTGGTCATGGTCAGCAGCTCGGCGAAGCTGACGCCCTTGGGCCCGGCCAGCTCCAACTGCGCCGAGGCCACTTCCTCGGGCTTGTCCGAGGCAAGTTGCCCCAGCAGCTCAACATCCTTGGAAAAACGCTTGATGCTGTGCCCGGCGGGGCCGATCACCCGCCCGCCCGCAAAGGCGCGCAGGGGCGAAAAGGAACGCAGCACGACCCGGTCGCCCCACACCCCGGCCATGGGTTCGGAAAAACGCGCCTGGCACACTGCGGTCTCGCCCGGCGCCAATTCGTCGCGGTCCAGGAGATGGATGCGCGCCAGGACTTCCCGCGCGCCATGATGGAAATGGATTTCCCGCCGATGCTTGAGGGGCAGGCGGGAGGATTCGAGCACGGTCAGCTCGATGTCCCAGACGTCGGACGGGAACAGGGAGCCGGGCCGGGCCAGCACGTCGCCCCGGCGGACGTCGTCCACTTCCAGGCCCGCCAAGTTCACGGCGGTGCGCCGCCCCGCCTGGGCGGTCTCCACGGTCTCGCCGTGGGATTGCAGCCCGCGCACCTTGGAGGTGGTCGAGCCCGGATAGAGGGTCACATCCTCGCCCAGGGAAATGGCCCCGGAAATCATGGTCCCCGTCACCACGGTGCCATGGCCCTTCATGGTGAAAACCCGGTCCACGGGCAGGCGGAACAGGTCCGAACGCCGCCTGGGCTTGAACTCCGCCACCAGCTTCCGGAGTTCGGCCTTGAGCTCGTCGAGCCCCTGCCCCGTGTGCGCGGACACGGGCAGGATGGGCGCGCCGCCAAGGAAAGTCGGTTCCAGATAGGCGGCCACCTCTTCCTTGACCATCTCCAGCCATTCCTCATCGACCATATCTATCTTTGTCAGGGCCACCAGCCCGGCGGACACGCCGAGAAGCTGGCAGATTTCCAGATGTTCGCGGGTCTGAGGCATGATGCCCTCGTCGGCGGCGATGACCAGAACCACGAAATCCACGCCCGCCGCGCCCGCGACCATGTTCTTGACGAATTTCTCGTGGCCCGGCACGTCCACGATGCCGAGGCGGTTGTCCTCGCCGAGGTCCAGGAAGGCGAACCCCAATTCTATGGTGATGCCGCGCTTCTTTTCCTCGGACAGCCGGTCGCAGTCGATGCCGGTGAGGGCCTTGATGAGCGTGGTCTTGCCATGGTCGATGTGGCCGGCGGTTCCCATGATGACGGGCATAGTGCGTTTTCCCCGTTGCGTTCTGGTTGAGATTCAGAGTGTGACGAAAAGACATGGTAGGCAAAAACGGGCCGTGTAACAAGACCGAGCCTCGTCCCGGAAGGCGAAACATAGGCCCTCGGCGATCCGGACCCGCGATCGCCGGGGCATGACAGCGCGCCCGGAAAAACAAAGGGCGGCGGAAATGCTTCCCGCCGCCCATTCATTTGCGCGTCGCCGTCCCGCCGCTACCGCTTCAGGAACTCCCTGAAGGCCAGGACGCAGGCGTAGATGTCCGCCTTGGAGACCAGCTCGAAGGGCGAGTGCATGGACAGGACCGGAACGCCCACGTCGATGACGTCCATGCCGTAGACGGCCAGGAACTTGGCCACGGTGCCGCCGCCGCCCGCGTCGACCTTGCCCAGCTCGGACATGTGCCACGGGATGCCCGCGTCGTCGAATATGGAACGCAGCCAGCCGATGAAATCGGGATGGGCGTCGTTGGCTCCGACCTTGCCCCTGTGGCCGGTGAACTTGTTGAAGCAGGGGCCGTAGCCCAGCCGCGCGGCGTTGAGCGGCTCGTACACGTCCTTATAGTCCGGGTCCATGGCGGCGGACACGTCGGCGGACAGGGCCGAACCTTTCATCAGCACGGCGGACAGGCGCGCGTCCGGCTCCCAGGCGTCCACCAGCTCCTCCATGCAGTATTCGAAGAAATAGGACTTGGCGCCGGTGGCCCCCTCGGAACCGATCTCCTCCTTGTCCCAGAAGAGGACTATCTGACAATACTCCGGCTCGGGCTCGGCCAACAGGGCCTCAAGTGCGCAAAACACGCTGGAGCGGTCATCATGGCCGTAGCCGCCTATGAGGGATTCGTCCAGGCCGACGAAACGGGCCGGACCGGCGGGCACGGCCTGCATCTCGGCGCTCAGGAAATCGGCTTCCTCGATGCCGTACCGCTGGTGCAGAATCTCCAGCACCATGCGCTTGACCGGCTCCTTGGCCTTCTCTTCGCCGTCCTCGGCCGGAACCGGGGACTGTCCCAGGACCACATTCAGCTTCTCGGCCTCGAAGGCGTCCTCCACCTTCTTGACCACTTCCTTGTACGCCAGATGCGGCAGCAGGTCGGTGATGGTGAAGACCGGATCGGACATGTCCTCGCCGATGCGCACGGAGACGGTCTCACCGGACTTCTTGACCACCGTGCCGTGCAGGGCCAGGGGGATGGTCAGCCATTGGTATTTGCGAATGCCCCCGTAGTAGTGGGTCTTGGCCAGGCAGATATCCAGGTCCTCATAGAGCGGACGCTGCTTGAGGTCCAGGCGCGGGCAGTCGGCATGGGCTCCGACCAGGCGGTAACCATCGGACAGGGGCCGCCTGCCCTTCCGGGCCAGGAAGCAGGTCTTGTTCCGATTGAATCGGAAAACCCGCGCCCCGCCGAAGTCGTCCTTGAAACCGGCTTCGCCGATCCTTTCACGCACATAATCCATGACCAGCCGTTCGGTCTTGCATTCACTCAGGAATTTCACATAATTGGCGGCCATCTCGTCCATGGCCTTCCGATGCTCGTCGGAGGCGAACGCCTCCCAGGCGGATTTGGGTTCGTATTCCAGTTGCAGCTTGCTCATTCTGAATCCTCTCTATTTTGTCAGGACGGCCACGGCCTGTTCGAGGGCGTGGGCGGCCAGCTTGAGTTCGGTGGACGCCAGGGTTCGCGGGTCCAGCAAAAATTCATCGTCCTCGATGCGTGCCACCAGAGGCGGGTCGGTGTCGAGCAGTGCGTCGCGCAGGTCCTCCACGGCCACTCCCAGAACCGTCACCGCCACCATGGTGCCGGGCAGATCATACTCGGGAAACGCGCCGCCGCCCACGCGGGAAAAGCCCTTGCGCATGTTCACCTCGCCCCGGTCCCCCAGGGACTCGCGCACGGCGTCGGCCAGCCTCCGGGCCTTGGACTTGAGCGCCTCGGGCGAAGCGGTAATCATGCTCAGCGTGGGAATCCTGCGCCGGGCCTCGCCCATGTCGAGGTACAGGCGAAGGGTCGCCTCCAGGGCGGCCAGCGTCATCTTGTCGATGCGCATGGCCCGGTTGATCGGATTCTTCTTGATGCGGTCGATGTACTCCCGGCGGCCGACGATGACGCCCGCCTGCGGACCGCCCAGAACCTTGTCGCCGGAGAAGGAGACCACGTCCGCGCCCTGAGCCACCACCTGCTGGACCGTGGGTTCGCCGAGCAGCCCTTCCCCTTCCAGGGAATAAAGGGTGCCGGACCCCAGGTCCTCGATAACCGGCAGGTTGTAGCGGTCGCCCAGCACGCGCAGTTCGGCCAGGGAAACTTCCTTGGTGAAGCCGACCACACGGAAATTCGAGGTATGCACGCGCATGAGCGCGGCGGTTTCGTCGCCGATGGCTCCCTCATAGTCATGAACATGAGTGCGGTTGGTGGCCCCGACCTCCCGAAGCGTGGCCCCGGACTTGGCCATGACGTCCGGAATTCGGAAGGAGCCGCCGATCTCCACCAACTGGCCGCGCGAAACGATGACCTCGCGCCCCTTGGCCAGGGTTTCGAGCATGATGAACACGGCGGCCGCGTTGTTGTTGACCACCAGGGCGGCCTCGGCTCCCGTGATGTCGCAGAGAATTTGCTCCACGTGGGAATAGCGGCTTCCGCGCTTGCCGGTGGACAGGTCGAATTCGCAATTCGAGTAATGCCCGCACGCCTCGGCCACGGCCTCGATGGCCGGCTTGGCCAACAGCGACCGGCCCAGGTTGGTGTGGATGACCACGCCAGTGGCGTTGAGCACCCGACGGAAATGGGGACGGGCCTTGGACCGGACATAGGCGGTCATCCGGGAAGCGAGAGCCCCCGCCGACAACTCCTCGGCCCTGGAAAACGCCCCCGCGCGGATTTCCTCGCGGCAGATATCCAGAAACTCGTTGACCAGGTTCTTGACCAGCGGCCTGGGAAGCCCGTCGATTCCCTCCGCCCCGGCCAGGACGGAAAGAACTTCGTCCACGGAGGGCAGATGCCTGAAAAGATTGCTCATGAGTAGTCCAATGTTAGGCGGTGAGAAAACGAGGATACAGAATATAGAACTCCGAAAGCAAATACAAGGACCCGCAGACCAGTGTCGGCCCGTCCGTGTCCGGTCCCGATTTCAGCGCCGCCTCCAAGGACTCCGACGCCGACGCCCGTTCCCCGATGGCCGAGGCGAGGGCATGGTTGTCGGAAGCCCGCTCCCCTTCCATGGCCGGAACCAGGATTGGGCCGTCCGTCAAGGTGCGGATGAGCGGCAGCATGTCGGTCAGGGTTTTGTCGCGCAGACAGGCGAAGATCACCCGGCCTGGCCGGATGCCGTCGGCGTCCAGTGCGGCGTTCAGGGCCTTGAGGGCATGAGCGTTGTGCGCGCCGTCCAGAATGATCTCCCGGCCGTCCAACTCCACACGCTGAAAGCGGCCCGGCAAAAAGGCGCTTTCCAGGCCGAAGGCCTCTATGACGCGATCGGTGGGGATGGACCGCCCCGCCGCGTACCAGCGCCAGCCCGCCAGGGCCAGACGCGCGTTGGCCGTCTGATGAATGCCCTTGAGGCCGAGCCGCTCGCGGTCCACAGGTCCGGCCGCGTCCACGGCATAGACCAGCCGCGCCCGAACCTGCTCGGCGCGCTCCTGCAATTGGATCATGGCCTCGGGCTCCTGGGGGCCGGTCATGGCCACTCCGCCTTCGTGGATCGCCCCGGCCTTGTCCCGGGCGATGTCGCCGAGAGTGGGGCCGAGAATTTGCTCGTGATCCATGCCGATGGGCGTGAACAGAGTCAGCCCGGGCCGGAACACGTTCGTCGCGTCGTACCGCCCGCCCAGTCCGGCCTCCATGACGGCCAAATCCACCCCGGCCCGTTCGAAGGCGACCATGGCCAGGCAGGTCTGGAACTCGAAATAGGTTAACTCCTCACCGCCGGGCACGGCCATGACTTCGTTGGCCAGATCGACCCAGGCGGCCTCCGTGAGCATACGCCGGTTAACCTGGATGCGCTCCCGAGGGGAGACGAAATGAGGAGAGGTGAATGTTCCCACCTTGAGCCCGTGCGCACGGGCCAGCGAACAGAAAAAGGTCGTGGTGGATCCCTTGCCGTTGGTGCCGACCACATGGACCGTCTCCACACCGGACAGCCCCCGGGCATCCCGGAAGGCCTCCATGCGGGCAAGGCTCAAATCCATGTGGAACAGGCCGAGCCTGTCCATGTAGTCGGTCAATTCCGAGTAGTTGCTGAAGCGTTTCACGAGGGCCTTCCTATCAGGAAAGAGATCGGTATGGAACACCCGCGTCAAGACCTGAAAAGGGCGGTGCGGCATGTTACGATCGCCACGACCCATTATAAATCGCGCACCGCCATGAAGCAAATCGGAAAAAGTGTGGTAGGCGTGAGCATCCCCACACTTCAAGGAGAAGCGAATGCTCAGAAAGCTCACGATCAAGACCAGAATTTTATTATTGATTTGCCTTATCGTGCTGTTCGTGGCGGGGTTTACCCTGGCCTTCCTCGACGGCGTGAACAAGGTCAAGAATGTCGGCGTGGATTTTGCGGCCACGGCGATGCTCGAAGGCGAAAAGCGCAAGCTTGAAGTCGCCACCCAGTCCATGGCGGAAACGGTCGGCACCGCAATCGCCGACATCGACGATGCCGACGCCAAGGTTGAGCACATCCGCAAGCTGGTGGACAAAATCCGCTTCGAAGATGACGCATCCGGCTATTTCTTCGTCTACAACGGCACCGTCAACGTCGCCCTGCCCCCCGACCACTCCAAACAGGGCAAGGATCTGTCCGGCCTCAAGGACCCCAACGGCATCGCCCTGGTTTCCGAACTGAACAAGATCGCCCATAACGGCGGCGGATTCCTGACCTACATCTGGCCCAAGCCCGGCAAGGGCGACCAGCCGAAACTTTCCTACGCGGCGCTCATTCCCGGCACCGACATGTGGATAGGCACCGGCGTGTACCTCGACAATGTCGAAGCGGAAAAGCTGAACATCACCAACAAGGTGGAAGGCATCGCCTCTTCCTACATATGGGGCATCGGCGGGGCAGTGATCGGCCTGTTCGCCCTGATTATCCTGCCCGTTTGCCTGCTCATCGTCCGCTCCATCGTCACCCCCCTGAACGAAGCCCTGGGGCTGGCCGACCAGGTAGCCTCGGGCGACCTGACCCGCGACATCGAATCCGGCTACACCGACGAACCCGGCAGGCTGACCGCCTCGCTGGGAGTCATGGTCAAACGTCTGCGGCAGATCGTGGGCCAGGCCAAGGACGGCGCTGACCAGGTGGCCTCGGGCAGTTCCGAGGTGACGGGATCGGCCACTTCCCTGGCCGACGGGGCCAACCGCCAGGCCGCATCCGTGGAAGAGGTCTCCGCCGCCATGGAAGAGATGATCGGCCAGATAGGACGAAACACCGAGAACGCCGCCCAGACCGAACGCATGGCCCACCAGACGGCCCAGGACGCCCAGAAAGGCGGCGAGACCGTCATGGAGGCGGTCCACTCGATCAAGAACATCGCCGAAAAGATCTCGATCATCGAGGAAATCGCGCGGCAGACCAACCTGCTGGCCCTGAACGCGGCCATCGAGGCGGCCCGCGCCGGTGAGGCAGGCAAGGGATTCGCCGTGGTCGCCGCCGAGGTGCGCAAACTGGCCGAACGAAGCGGCGCCGCCGCGTCGGAAATCGGAGAGCTGTCCACCGTCACCCTGGCCAAGGCTGACGAGGCCGGAGCCATGCTGACCCGCATGGTGCCGGATATCCGCAAGACGGCCGACCTGGTCCAGGAAATCTCGGCTGCCAGTTCCGAGCAGAACGCCGGAGCCAGGGAGATCAACAAGGCCATCCAGGAACTGGACGGCGTCATTCAGCAGAATGCCGGGGCTTCGGAGGAACTGGCCGCAGCGGCCCGCGAGTTCACCACCCAGGCCACCCAACTCCAGCAGGCGATGCAATTCTTCACCATCGACAACCGAACCACCGCCCGTCCCGCCCGGACGACGGTATCCCGTGCCCCCCAAGGGCAACTGCCCCCATCCCGGCCGACCGCGCCCGCAAAGACGGGAGTCGACCTCGACATGAACTCCGCCCTGGAGGACGAGGACTTCGAACGGTTCTAGACCGGGACACCCCGCGAAACAAAAAGGGCGCGCCGCAATACCGCGGTGCGCCCTTTCTTTGTGTCCTGCAAAAAACTCCCAGCTTTTTCGACCGGATAAGCCCGCGCCGAAGGCGCATACAGGGGATGCAAGGGTGCGAACCCTTGCCCGCCGGAGGCGAAATCACCCGACTGTCGCCGCAAAGCGGCTTTCAATACCTGATTTCCCTCTTACCGTGTAAAAAACAATTCCCCACTTGTATTGAGCAGACCGGATCAAACGGCCTTGAGCATCCATTGCCACAAGGACAGGTTCAGGAAGGCAAGCGGGATGCCCACCGCCAGCATTCCCGCCACGAGCCGAGGGCGGACGCCATAGGTCATCGCGACGATGCCGCCGCTAATCATGGGCCCCGTTGCGGCTTCGAAAACCGTGATGATGGTGACCATATCGGTCTTTCCAAGCACCAGGACATACAGGATGAAAATGAGGATCGGAGCCAGGACCAACTTGTAGCCCAGTCCGACAACCAGTTCTTTGCCCCTCCCCCGGATGGCCTCGAAACGCAGGGTCAGCCCCACGGAAAGCAGGGCCAGAGGACTCAGGGTCGCCCCAAGACGTCCGAGCAATCCGCTGAACCACTCGGGGTACGGCACGGGTTGGAGGGCGAAGCCCAGAACGATGGCGACCAGCGGCGGAAAGAGCAGCACCCTGCGCGCGAGCTCCCGCCCCCGCACGCCCTGTCCGGACGCCCTGGCGGCCAGGATGATGCCGGGCAGGGCCAGGACCATGAAGGACCCCGCCGTATCGCACAGCATTCCCACGCCGAGATACTGCTTGCCGAAAAAAGCCTCGATCATGGGCAGTCCCACGAAGGAGGTGTTGCCCAGTCCGCCGGTCAGGGCGAGGCAGGCCACGGTTGCGCGGTCCCACCCCAGGCGGCGGCCCCAGAAGTTGAAAAACAGCCACCCCACGCCGAACACGATCCAGGGCATGGCGGCGGGCAGCACCAATCCCGGGCTGATATGCAGGTCGTGGACGTGCAACAGCGCCAGGGCGGGTAATGACATATGGATAATGACCGCGTTCAGGCCAGCGGTCCCGCGCTCGTCGATGATGCCGGTCTTCCGCAACCCCACACCCAGCAGGAAGCAGACGCCGAGCAACAATAGATTTTCCATGAGAAACTCCGGATATGTGATTATCATTTACCGGAATTTAACGGTGATTTCAAGGAGTTCGCCGGTCACAACGGCCCGGTCTTTCCCCTTCTTCACTTTCTCCGCAAAAAGTTCTTGCAAACCGTCGGCGCGGCATATATAAGCCTTTTCGCCTTGAACGTGCCGAAGTGGTGGAATTGGTAGACACGCTAGGTTCAGGGTCTAGTGGGAGTATTCCCGTGGAAGTTCGAGTCTTCTCTTCGGCACCAGAATGAAACAAGGGTTGTGGCTAAACAGCTGCAACCCTTTTTCTTTTTTATCCGGCAAGTTACATGTCTATCTGCATTTTGGCGTGATTTGACCCCAAGGGGTCAAAGTGATGGGTCAAAGTACCCGGAATCGTCTACCGCCGGAGACGTCACATGCCCCAAATCGCGCGTTCCCCGAACCACCTTTACCGGAAGGGCTCAATCTATTACTTTCGCCACGTCATCCCGCACGACCTGCGGGACTCGTTGGGCCGCTCCGAAGTCAGGATGTCTCTCCAGACGGGCTACCTGGCCGAGGCAAGGCCCAAGGCCCGAATATTGGCCTCGGGCGTAAAACGAATACTGACCAAGATGAGGAACGGTGAACTCCCCATGGATGATTTCGACCAGATAAAAGTCTTCATGAACGACTGGCTCAAGCGTTTCCTGAAAGAAAATGAACACATTGCCATCAAAAAGCTCACACCGCCCAGCCCCCACACGCAATACGTGCCGGGAGATACCGAAAGGATTATCGAAACACTCAAGGCCCTGATGGTGTCCAAAGACTACGCCACCATGCGGAAATACACGATCATGGCGGCTGAAGACGGGGCTTTCGGCCCACCTGACTCGCTCCCCCTGTCCGATGAGTTCGCGCACGAATTCATCAAAACCCTTATCGCCTACTATCGCATCATCAGCCACCGTGCCGAAGGCGATTACACCTTTGAAAAATCCATTCTGCCGCCCGAATCAGTCGCTCCGCAGCCGACACAGGAACCCAAGCCCCAAATCCTGCTTTCCGAAGCCCTGGAACGCTACAAGGCGGACAGGATCGCCGCCAAGCGCTGGAGCGAGGGCAGTGCCAAGGACATCCTATCCACGCTCAACAGCCTGACCGACATCCTCGGGGACATTCCGGTGGATGAAGTGGACCGACAGGCAGTGCGCTATGTACGGGATACCCTGCTCCAGCTCCCCCGATTTCGGAATAGCAAACGATTCAAGGGCAAGACCATCCAAGAAATGGTCGCCCTTGAACCCGACAATACCGTTGCCGTCAGCACCGTGAATAACAACCTGACCAATATCTCATCATTTTTGACGTGGTGCGAGGATGAGCAGCTTATTCCCACCAACCCCGCTCACCGTCTGAAAATCAAAGAAGAAAAGCCGGAAACGGAACACCGATCCCCGTACACGACCAAAGACTTGGAAAACATCTTCAACGCTCCTCAATATGTCGACGACACATTCCTGCACCCGTCCGACTTCTGGTGCCCTATTCTTTCCCTTTTCACGGGCGCACGGCGTGAGGAGGTATGCCAACTCCACGTTGAAGATGTCCGACAGGAGGAAGGGGTGTGGGTCTTGGATGTCAACAAGGAAAAGAATGTTCATGGGTTCGCCAACAAGAAGCTGAAAAACCCAAGCGCCAAGCGGCTCCTCCCGCTTCATCCTTTCCTCGTTGAAACACTGCGTTTCCCCGAATTCGCTCGACAACAGGCCGAAATGGGACACCTTCGAGTCTTCCCCGAACTCGTCAAGATCAACACGAACTACGGCCACAAACTCGGCGAAAGGTTCGGTGAATTCAAGAGATCTATCGATCTGGAGGAAGCCGAAGGGGTCAAGGATTTTCATAGCTTGCGGCACACGTTCTCCAACTTCTTCAAGCAAAAGAAAATGCAAGGCGACCCGTTCGAACAGACCTTTGGCCACAAGCTCAAGAAGATGTCCGCCGAAAGATATGGGGGGCGTTTCCCGGCCTCCATGTGCTTCGAGGAGGTCATAGCTCACCTCGACTACGGGGTGGACCTGTCTCATCTGGAAAAATCGAAATACGTTCCCAAGTAGTGACCCTCATTTGGCGATAGTCCTTCCCTTCCGTCGGCCCCAAGCCGACGGGAGGAAAGGACGGTTCCATGGGGGAGATAAATCGCCTAGGCGATTTATCTCCCCCATGGAACCTCACGCCCAAAAGGAAAACCCCGCCGAAGCGGGGTCTTGTCACTGACTGCTGCCAAGGTAGGCATCGGACACGTCACGCCGCCCGGCGGAATGTCCTGCTGTCACTTCGATTTCGTCACGGGCTTCGGCATCGAGTCGGGGCCATTCATCCCCTGCCACGTCATAGGCAGCCTGTTGAAAGACTTCCACTGAAGGGTGCTGGTTGGGCGGCTGAAAGCCGGTGTGTTCGGCGTACATCCGGTGGAACCTTTCATGGCGATTGCTATGCAAAGTCCACCCGCTTTCCTTTTTGGTGAACCCGCACAACCTGGCCGCATAGGACAGCTTTTCCTGCCACTTGTCGCCCATCCCTTCAGGCATAAGGGTGTGGACCCCCGGCCTGTCCGAAGGGCTGACATATGGCAATGCCTGCTGAAGAGCATCCTGCTGCCTATCTGACAGATTGGTTAGCGTCCTCGGCCTTCCCCCTTTCGTCCCGTACTGGACAATAAGGCTGCGCCCTTCCCTGTCCCAATCGCTGACCAAATCGACCTTCGCCGATTCTTCCCGGCGCAACCCCAGTTCCCATTGCAGACGGATCTGAGCGGCGCACCGGGGACCGTATTCATACCCATGCTCGTTTTCCAGCTTGCCGATTGCCCCCTGCACGAAGGCGGGGGCAACCGCTTTGCTGTTGGCGTTGGCAATGCTGCCCCGCCGGACGTCGAACACGTCATTGGTCGGGCTGATGCCGGTATTTCCGTAGGCCTTGCAAAGGTCACGGGCCGCCGAAAAAATTTCGGCGATGCGCCCGTCACCCTTGCCTTCTTCCTGCATTTGCCGGGCAACAGCCGAAAAGTGCTTGTTCGTAACATTGGTCCATTTGCGAACCCCGAACCCTTCACGGCGAAGCCGTTTGGCAAAGGCTCGGGCATTCTGACGGACCCTGTGTTGCTTCGAGCGCGAACCGGACAGGGTTGCCCTGTTCGCGCCCAGTACCAGACTGATGGATTTTGTCATGGAATTCTCCTTCCTGAAGTTCGGGGCAGCGCCCCGGGACAAAGCAGGTCGGACCTTCCCCGTTTGCCGGGAAATGACCTGCCTATGGCGCGAATGCGCCACACAACAACCGACACGAGACAAATCAATGCCCGTTTCCCACTGAAGGAAAATTCAAGAATCCATTTAATAGGGGGTGCCACCACGCAGACTCGTTCGTCCTGCGCATAAAGGGGTGGCCGTGGGGGAATTTCGACAACGGCAGGTGTATAGATACCTGGCGTTTGTCCGGCGGGGGTGCTGTGTTCCAGCCTGGCGTTTGGATGTGAAAGCGTGCCGTTTGGAAATGAACGGCAGCGAAGTGTTTGGTGTTCCGGCACGTTAGTGCCTACTTAAGCGTTCATCAGTTTAGACTTGCGTCAAAACTTATGAACGCGCCTTGGGTGCGTTTTACCTCCTTCTAGTGACCGATTTATCCGGTGGATATGCCCTACCATATGACGCCGCAAAACCTTCGCGCAAGCTCCGGCGGCACGAATTCTTCACCTCCCGCCGTTTTCCCTGCGAGCGTGACGCAAGCAGCCGTCAAGGCAAGGCCAAGCCCTCCGGGCGGACGCTTCGCGGTCCGGCCTGGCCCCGACGACTTTGCTTGCATCGTCATCCGCGCAGGCGACGGCGAGAGGGATGGCGGTTTCGACTCCGGCTCAAGGGATGGGGAGCGCATTGGGTGCCATCGCTAATTCCAAGCCCACTTTATTTTTTCCATCGAACTGTCCGAACACCCAGTACGATCTCTTATGTGCAAAATGATTTTTGAAATTTGTACGAATGCGCTAGATTGACAAAACAATATTAATACTGCCCTCTTTCACTTCTTGCGAAGACGACAGACGGTTCCCCCATTGGGGAATCCCCGTCGTCAAATAGAAACAGATATCTGACGCGGGAGGCCGGGCCTGATGGGAAATGAAGGCATGGAAGATCCAAGCAAGCAGTTCGACGGAGTACAGGCCGTGGATAGCATCTCGTTTGCCGCGGAGCAGGGGGGGCTGTCCGAGCTCGGACCATTCCGGGCAAGCCTCAACAACACCAGGAGACGGTGGGTTGCCTGATCAATCGCAATCGCAACTCCCGGACGAGGCCCTGTTGGAAGCCTCGGGAAACGGGGACCGACAGGCCTTCGGCGAACTGGTCCGGCGGCACCAGTCCTGGGCCTGGGGTGTGGCCTGCCGTTTCCTCGGCTCCGGGGACGAGGCCGAGGACATCGTCCAGACCGCCTTCATCAAGCTGCTTGCCGCTTCGGGCCGCTATCGCCGTACAGCTCGTTTCAAGACGTATTTCCACGTCATCATATCCCGGCTCTGTCTGGATCATGCCAAAAGTAAGAAGCCAGGACAGTCGGACGCCTATCCGGAATTGGCCGATCCATCCCCCGGACAGGAGGAGGCGTTGATGACGAGCCAGGACGCGGCCCGCGTGCGCCGGGCGTTGGACGCCCTCCCCCCCAGACAGCGCATGGCTGTTGTTCTCCGTTATTACGAAGGGCTCGGCTATGATGAAATGGCCGCCGTGCTCGAAACGTCACGCAAGGGCGTCGAACGGTTGCTGTCCCGGGGAAGGGAGTCGCTGCGGAAGGAATTGGAGCCACGTTGAACTTTTTTTGTTCGAAGGCGGGGGTTTTCCCTACGTGAGTCGTTTAATGAAAACGAGGTCAGCAAACATGCATTGCCGAAATTGCCATACACGTCTTTCCGCCTACCTGGACGGCGAACTGCCCGAACAGGAACTACGGAATATGCAACGCCATCTCGACGGGTGCGCGGCCTGCCGCGCGCGCCTTGCCGAGCTGGAGGCATTGGAAGCACCTCTTGCCGCCCTGGACACTCCGGCGATGCCGGGCGATCTGGAATTCCGGATCATGGCTCGAGCTTCACGGGAATATTTCGATACCCGGGGCCAGAGCCGCTTTCGTGAGATTGCCCGCAGGTGGCTGGGGATGACAGCCACGGCATCCGCCCTAACTGTCGGCCTGCTTCTGGGAGGTCTGCTCGGGTGGAACAGTCATGGCGGATCGATCTCTGAACGGGCCATGATGCGGACGGAGAATGCGGTCTCCGCGTCCCTGAGTGCGGCTCCCGGCGGGTCGATCGAGGCCGCGGTGCTGGCCGGATTCGACGGCGGGGGGAGGCTGTAACCATGCATTATCTGAAGCGGTCGTTGCTGGCCCTGTCGCTGGGATTGAACATCGCCTTTGTCCTGTTCTGGGGCATGCAGTATTTCCCCGGGCAAAATTCGACGCCGTTGGAGGCTTCCCGCCCTTCAGGAGACCGATTTTTTGCGGCGCGGTATGAAGGCGTGCGAGTGACTCCCGAACAATGGAAAAAACTGGAGCCCTATGCCCTGGCCTTCAAGACCAACGCGGACCGTATCCGCCGGGAAACGATGCAACTGAGAAAGCGGATGCTGGAGTTGCTGGCCAAACCCGTTGCCGACGAAAAGGCGATCCGGGCTATTCAGCAAAAGATCTCTGTAAATCAGGGCGAAATGAAAGACGAGGTGCTTCGTCTTCTGCTCCACGAAAAGGCCGTGTTGCGGCCGGATCAGTTTTCCGGACTGTTGGAAGCAATCCAGCATTATGGAGGCAGCAGGCCCGGGTTTGGAGCGATGGCCGGAGGGGCCTCGAAACGGAATTAACGGCATGGCCGGGGATGTCCCCTAGGCCATGCGTACAGGAGAAAACCATGTCGCTGATCGAACTGGACGGCATTTCGAAAAAATATCTGACAGGGCAGGTCGAAACCGAAGCCTTGAAACAAATCACCGTCTCCATCGAAAAGGGAAAACTCGTCACGTTCGTGGGACCTTCGGGAAGCGGCAAGACCACACTGCTCAACATCATCGGCTGCATGGACAAGCCATCGTCCGGAGAGGTCCGGGTGACCGGCACCAGGGTGGATACCCTGGGGAAAAAGGAAGCAGCCCATTTTCGCGGTAAGCATCTCGGCTTCATCTTCCAGTCATTCAATCTTATCCCGGTCCTGAGCGTGTACGAGAACATCGAATACCCCTTGCTCATGATAACCCGGACCCCCGCAAGCGAACGGCGGGAACGCGTGATGGCCGTACTGGAGGCCGTCGGCATGACCGACCAGAAGGACAAGCGACCGGACCAGATTTCGGGCGGCCAGAAACAGCGCGTGGCCGTGGCCCGGGCGCTGGTGACCAACCCGGAGGTTGTGCTGGCGGATGAGCCAACCGCCAACCTCGACCATGACACGGCCCACAAGATCATCGATCTGATGAAAAAAATGCGGGACACCTACGGGACCACATTCGTCTTCTCCACCCATGACCCGCGAATCGTCGAACACGCCGATGTGGTGCACGGCATAGAGGACGGCAGACTGCTGAACGGGGACCCGCTTGCCCAGGGAGGCAACGACCATGCTTAACATATTCAAGATCGCCCTGCGCAATCTGGCGCGATACAAACGGCGCACCGCCCTCACCTCGCTGCTCATCGTCATCGGCGTGTGCATGGTTGTGATGTTCTCGGGCCTCGCCGGATCGTTCAAGTCCATGATGATCGGCATCATCACGGATTCGAGCATCGGCCACCTGCAGATCCACCGCAAGGGCTACTTTTCGTCCATCGACACCATGCCCCTCAATCTGAACATGAAGGGGCAGGGATACAAAAAAATTGCGGAAACCCTCGATGCCACTCCCGGCGTGGAGGCGTATGCACCGAGGCTGAAGCTCGGTGCGGTCCTCAGCAACTACATGGAAAGCACCAACGTCAGACTTTCGGCCATCGACCCGAAACGGGAAACGGCCGTCTGCACGTCCTTGGTGGGCAGGATGAAGCAGGGAGCCCCCGGCCCAGGCCAGGACCTGCTCAAGAAGGGCCAGGTTATCGTCCCCGAAAAGGTGGCCAAGAGCCTAGGCATGAAGCCCGGCGACTCCGTGGTGCTGGTCGCCACCAACAAGGACGGCTCGGTCAACGGCATGGAATTTCAGATCGCGGGAATCATCGAGGACATCATGGGGCCGGGCGGCAAGGACGCCTACATGCACATCGAAGACGCCCGCAGCCTTCTCCGCACCGAACCGGGCGAAGTTACGGAAATCGTGGTCAGGGTGTCCGACTTCAACAAGCTAAAGCCCGTCGCGGCGTCGCTTACGGCAGCCCTCGGAGGGTTCAAGAACAAGAAAGGCCACCCCGCCTTCGAACTGCACACCTGGGAAAAGCTGTCGCCGTTCTCCAATATCGCGAACATGATCGACCTGATGCTGGTCACGGTGAAGATCGTCATGGTCGCCATCGTCCTCATCAGCGTGCTCAACGTGATGCTGATGTCGGTCTTCGAGCGCGTGCGGGAAATCGGGACCATTGCCGCCATGGGGACGTCCCCCGGAACGATCATGTCGCTTTTCGTGGCCGAGGGCGTGCTCCTTGGCATACTGGGGACAGTACTCGGCCTGATCCTGGGCGTGGGCGGGCTGCTGGCCTTCAAGGCGGCCGGGGTGGCATTCTCTTTCGGCCGAATGGACAACCTGATCGTGCGTCCGGACATCAACCCCGGCGAAATGCTCTTCCTGTCGGCCATCGTCCTGGTGGCATCCGCCCTGGCCGCGCTGCAACCCGCGTGGAAGGCGAGCCGGATGGAACCCGTCGATGCGCTCGGCCACGTATAACCCCATGAGGACAAATGCGATGCATAACGTAAAACATATTCTCTTCCTGGTCGCCTTCAGCCTCCTCCTTGGCTGCGGCCAGGTGTTCGCCATGGATGCCGGGGAAGTGCTGCTGGCAGTGGACCGCAACCTTGCCCCGGTCAGCTACGAATCCTACCGCAAGCTCATCAACATCGAGCCGGACGGGAGCAAGCGGGAATACGTCCTGTACACCATCAAGAAAGGGCAGGACATGGTGGCCTCCGTCTTCCTGAAGCCTTCCAGCGAAAAGGGCCGTGCGACCCTGCGCCTGGGCGACAACATGTGGCTCCACATTCCGAGCGTGGCCAAGCCGGTCAGGATAACCAGCCTGCAATCGGTAACGGGCGGCATCTTCAATAACGCCGACATCATGCGGCTCGACTACAGCGTCGAATATGCGCCGGAGTCCATGGAAGAAAGCGGCGACGCCTACGTTCTCCGCCTCAAGGCGAAGACCAACGACGTGGCCTATGACAGGCTGGAGATGCTGGTGGCGAAGGACCAACTGGTCCCGACGGAAATCAAGTGTCTCGCGGCGTCCGGAATGCTCATCAAGACACTGCATTTCAAGAAAATGACAGACTTCGGCGACGGATTCATCCGTCCGGCCATTGTCGAGACGGACAGCCCGCTTCACAAGGGGTACCTCTCGGTGATGATTTTCGCCCGGATGAAGGCCAGGGACTTTTCGGATGAAGTCTTCACCCTCAACTACCTGCCGCGGATAGAAACCCTCCGTCAGTGATTGCGGGAAAGGGAATGACGAAAGCCGGCGTCCAGCTCGGACTGTTCTTCTGCATGGCGCTTATCCTGGTTGCCTCGGCTTCGGCCCTTGCCCAGGATGAGCCCCTGTATGATGCGGACTTCGACATTCCTACGGCGGAGGAAAAGCACTTCGAGTTCTGGGGCCAGGCCGAATTCCGAATGTACGAACGGCTCCTGAACAGGGACTCTGCGGTCTACGAGGAACGCTTCTACAACTCCCGGCAGGATGAACTCCAAGCGGACCTGTTGCTCCAGATCAAGCCAGAAATATCCATGAAATACGAGAAGTTCGGATTCTATGCCCGTCCACGTGCCGACGTCGAGTGGAGTCAGTTGCCCCTGTCGGCCTCCAGTGAGCCGGATGAACCGTCGGAACGTTTTTTCAAGAACGACCAGCACTGGGCGGGGGATATCATGCTTGAGGAAGGGGTTGCCGCCTGGAGACCGGACCCGAGATTCACGCTTGAAACAGGGAAAAAGGTCCTCAAATGGGGCAAGGGATATGCATGGAATCCCGTGAGCTTCGCCAGCCGCCCCAAGGACGTGGATGACCCGGACCAGACCCGAGAAGGCTACGTCATGGGCGTCGCCGACGCCATTTTCAGCTTCGATGGACCGTTGCAGACGTTGGCATTCACGCCGGTGGTCGTTCCCGTATGGGAGCGGGTGAACACGGGGTTGGCATCGGATACAAGCGTTCTCTACGGGGGGAAGCTCTACTTCCTGATTGCCGACGTGGACATGGACGTCATGGCCATGGCCGGAGACTATTACGATACGTCCCTCGGTTTCGATTTTGCCATGAATCTCACCGACAATTTTGCCATCCACGGCGAAACGGCGGTCCGGTTGGGCTACGAGAAAACGGTGCTCCACGATGACGGAACCCGCAGCGTCGACGAATACGACGCCTGGAGCTTTCTTCTTGGCGCGCGCTACCTGACCGAGGCCGAAACGACCTATCTCCTAGAATATTACCACAACGGAGAGGGGTACACCGCTTCGCAACTGGAAACCTACTACGACTATGTCCACACGGCGTACGACACGTATCAGGCCACGGGGAACACCGCCGACCTGAATAAAAGCAAACAGGTATCGTCCTATTACAACCAGAGCAGCGTCGGACAGGACTATCTGTATTTCCGCGTGTCCCAAAAAGAACCTTTCAATATCCTCTACCTGAACACGACAGCGACCGTGATCATGAACCTCGGGGATGGAAGCCTCTCCTTCAACCCCGAAGCATCCTACATGCTCACGTCCAACTTCGAGTTGAGGCCCCGGCTCATCCTGCCGATCGGAGGCTCCGACACCGAGTTCGGCAACAAGCTCAACGCAGCCAGGGGCGAACTTCGGTGCGTGTACTACTTCTGAACTGAAAACCGACGACTGGGCCAGCATTCGTTCCTCTCCCCGGCAGATTCTGCGTGTCACCCAAGGGTCTTTTTCAGCGGCAACTATGTGTTTTGTTGTGAATATAGCGTTTCAACCCATTGGAATAACATAGGTAAGCGACCTTCCGGTTGATTGTTTACGGCCTTTCACTCCGTTACCAACCTCTATAACTGACCCTGCCCACCACCAGTTGCTGAAGCTGGGTCAAAGTGGTAGGTCAAGGACAAATACGAAGGACACGCTGAAACAAAATAGATTCATAAAATCAACACATTGCCGCACAGCCGAAGAATCAGGACTTCCGAGTCTTCTCTTCGGCACCATGCTAGTACAAGGGTCGCGACCGACAAGGTTGCGACCCTTTTTCGTTGGAATTGTTCCTCTAACTCCCTGAAGAGTTAAATCAGGCGTTGAATGCCGCTTTGCGGCGATAGTCGGATGATTTCGCCTCCGGCGGGCAAGGGTTCGCACCCTTGCATCCCCAGTATGCGCCTTCGGCGCGGGCTTTCCCTGCTCCGCAGCGTTCTGCCGCGAAAGCGGGGAGTCAAATATATGGGTCCCTTTTTCTGTATCTTTCACGCCTTGCGCAATCGTCTCCTTTTCGGCTGAATTTGGCCACAGGATCGCCAGGGCGAGGCAACCGGAATCGCCCTCCGCCGGGAAAGCCCCATTTCTCTGACACTCGCTCCCCGAACCGGCCTTGCGGGAAAAAACATTTTTCTTCCGCATATCATCCGGCAAGACCGGAATACGGTCACACACCTCGAAAAGCTGCACCGTATTCACTTTTTCCCTTTTGCCTTGCCGCATCTATCGACTATCTTATTATAATCGCATATCAATAACGATGCAGTACAATTATTGGGGAAAAAGTTTCACAGATGGACGGTGGCACCACCTCGCGCACCACTGCCTGGACGCGGCCGCCGTAACCGAACGCCTACTGGAAACGAACACGTCCTGGCAGGCCCGCGCGGACGCACTGTCGCCCCTGCCCTCCGCTTACACCCGCTCGCTGTTGCTGTTCCTCGCCGCCTGCCACGACATCGGCAAATTCCACCCCGGATTCCAACGCCTGGTAAGACCGTTGGGCGAATCCCTGGGCCACGTCCGCGGCGCATATGCGCACCATCATACGGAATATGGGCTTGCGTTCTGGGAACAGCTCCAGCCCGAGGATTTTCTCGACTTGCCGGACCCGTATGCCCTGCAACCGCTGCTGACGGCCGCGCTGTGCCACCATGGAGCGCCGCGGGACACCCCCATGGACCTCGGCCCGTCGTACGGATACGTCATGCCCGATGTTGCGGAGTTCATCCGCGAGATGGCGGCCACTTTCCTGACTGTCCCCTGCCCCGAATGCGCGGCGTGTGAAGAAGACGCCTTCCAACCGTTGTCGTGGTTCGCGGCCGGGCTGTTCGTTCTGGCCGACTGGGTCGGCTCCAACGAGCATTGGTTCGCGGCGAACGCCAAATGGAAAGGCGTCGGGGCCTATTGGCCGCAAGCGCGGGACCGGGCCGCCGAGGCCGTGGCCGCTCTCGGACTGGCGGAAGCCGCGCCGGGCGACAAGGACGGCTTTGCCGAGCTGCTCCCCCATCTGCGGGGATGCCTGCCGACGCCGATGCAACAGGCCGTGCTCGACCTGCCCGCTCCGGCGGGACCGGAGATGCTGATAGTCGAGGACCTGACCGGCGGAGGCAAGACCGAGGCCGCATTGCTGGCCGCCCGCCGCAGCATGAGCGCCGGGCTTGCCGCGGGATTGTATGCTGCGCTGCCCACCATGGCCACGGCCAACGCCATGTACGGCCGCCTGGCCGAGGCCTACGGCACTCTGTTCCGGGACGGAAACGTATCCCTGGCGCTTGCGCACGGCGGCGCATTCTTGAACGACGAATACCTCGCGAGCATCGGCCGGAATGGTGATGCGGACGACGGCCGGGCCGTATGTTCGCACTGGCTGGCGGACAGCCGCAAGAAGGCGCTCCTGGCCCCCTGCGGCGTCGGGACCATCGATCAGGCGCTCCTCGGCGTGCTCGGCTCCAAACACCAGTCCCTGCGGCTGCTCGGCCTGTGCCGTTCTGTGCTGGTGGCGGACGAAGTCCATTCCTTTGACGTCTATACCGGGGAATTGCTGGCGAATCTTTTGCGATTCCATGCGGCCCTCGGCGGCAGCGCGGTGCTGCTTTCGGCCACGATGACCGCGAAATTGCGCGAACGGCTGATCGCAGCATGGCGGGAAGGCCGCGCCCTGGCGGGCAAGCAGACGCCGCCCCTCGCCTGTCCCCCGGAAGCCGAAGACGCTCCCTTCCCGCTCCTGACGCGGGTGACGGACGAGGGCGGCGAGGCCCGGCCCGTGACGACGCGCCGTTCGCTGAATGTGGCCGTGCGGCCGGTGAATGCGGTATCCGGGATGCTCGACGCGCTGTGTGCAGCGCGGACGGCCGGGGCCTGCGCCTGCTGGATACGCAACACCGTGGCCGACGTGCTGGAGGCGGCCCGGCTGCTGACGGAGGAGCGGGGTATCCCCGAAGACGACGTGACAGTGTTCCACGCCCGATTCACTGGCGGAGACCGGGCGGCCATCGAGCGCGGCGTCCTGGAACGATTCGGTAAGGAAAGCGGACCGGAACAGCGGGCCGGAAAAATCCTGCTTGCCTCGCAGGTCGTGGAACAATCCCTGGATCTCGATTTCGACCTTCTGCTCAGCGATCTCGCACCGATGGAACTGCTGATCCAGCGCGCGGGCCGCTGCCACCGGCATACCCGCCCGCGCCCGGCGGGGTATGCGTCCGCCGTCATGCCGGTGCTCATGCCCGAGCCCTCGAACGACGCCGGGCCGGATTGGTACGCGCGCCTGTTCGACAAGGGACAGTATGTGTATCCGCGTCCCGCCGTGCTCTGGCGAACGGCCCGGCTCCTGTGCGGCAAGGGTGCCATCGTCCTGCCGCGCGATGCTCGGGAACTGGTGGAAGGCGCCTACGCGGACGGCGCGGCGGTCGCGCCGGGCTCCCTGGATGATGCGGAGATGTCGGCCTATGCCAAGGAAAGGGCCGATGCGTCCGTCGCCCACTTCGGAATGCTCAAGTTCCCGGAAGGCTACGCGGTCGGCGATTCTCCCTGGGGTGACGACCTCACGGCCCCTACCCGCCTGGGCGAACCGGCGCGCGGCGTGCGGCTGCTTCGGGTGGATGCGAACGGCGTGCGCCTCTGGCACGACGACAGCCACGGTCCGGCCATGGACACCTGCGTACGCTCCGAAGTCCGCATCCCCTTGCGGAAGCTGGCGGAAGCCGACATCCCGGCATCCTGCGAAACCGCCGTGGCCGAACTGATGGCCGCCATGCCGGACAAGGGGAAATGGTGCATTTGCCTGCCGCTCCTGGAAACCGCGCCCGGCGTCTGGACCGGCAGCGGCACGGACGGCCTGGGCCGGACCGTGCGGTTCCGCTATGCAGCGAGAACCGGGCTGGAGGTTGACTGAAAAAAGAATCAGCCCAATTCACGGATGAAGAATCCTTAAAATATCACATCTCCCGACAACCTTTGTAAAAAGCACTGGCTGTCGGGATTATTTTCTCGTACGGTATCGTATTTTGTATATAACTTGGAGAAGGCTATGGAATATAATTTGATGAACGAACCCTGGCTGCCCGCCATCTTCGGGGACGGGCGGACCGAATGGATTCGGCCGTGGGAGATCGTCGGCGACGACCCGCCCGTGGCCTTGAATCCGCAACGGCCGGATTTCCGGGCCGCGCTCATGGAGTTTCTTGTGGGGTTGCTGCAAACGGCCTTTGCGCCGGAAAGCATGAAGGCCCGCGACGAGCTGCTGAAGAACCCGCCGGACCGGGAAACGCTCCGCTCGGCCTTCACGGCCCATGCCCCCTACTTCAACCTCTTCGGCGAACGCCCCCGGTTCATGCAGGACCTGACCATGTCCGATGCGGACAAGCCGGTCCGCAACGGGGTGGGCGCGCTGCTCATCGAGCAACCCGGCGCCATCACCCTGCGGGAGAACAAGGACCTCTTCATTAAGCGCGGACAGTTGAAGACGCTCTGCCCGGCCTGTGCGGCGGCGGCATTGCATACCCTACAGGCCTTTGCGCCGTCCGGAGGCCGCGGCAACCGCACTTCCATGCGCGGCGGCGGACCGCTTTCCACCCTGGCCGTCGGGAAAACCCTCTGGGAAAGCCTATGGTTGAACGTCTCCCCGTCCAAAGGGGAGCCGAACTTCAAGGCCGCGCCCGGGGACGACGAGCTCAAAACACGCGTCTATCCCTGGATGTCGCCCACCCGCACCAGCGACAAGAACGAGCAGGTCCACCCGGATGACATGCACCCGCTGCACGCCTTCTGGGGAATGCCGAGGCGCATCGTTCTTCGCGAGACCGACGCCACGGCCCCCTGCGACATATGCGGCAGGACGCACCCGGTAGCGGTGCGGGAATTCCTGTCCCGTCCCAACGGCTACAATTACGGGCCCGAATGGGTGCATCCGTTGACGCCCTACACCATCGAGGAGGGCAAGCCCCCTCTCTCCATCAAGGGGAGAAGCAATATCGAGGCCTACGGCAACTGGCTCGGCGTGGTCTACGGCGAACCGGACGGCAAGCGGTTCATGCGGCCCGCCCGATGCGTGCGCAACGCCCGAAGGCAAAGCCGGAAAGTTAACGTGGCAGGCTACGACATGGACAACGCCAAGGCCCGGGAATGGTGCGAACACCTGTTCCCGATCATTCCCGTGGAGGGGGACACAGCGGCCTTCAGCCGGGACGTCAACAACATGGTCACGGCAGCGGACCAGGTGCGGCGCATCCTGGTGGGGACGCTCAAGGACGCCCTGGTCAACGAGGCTGGTAAGAACCAGGCCAAGATCGACAGCGACCTATTCAAGAATACGGGCAACCGATTTTGGAGCGAAACCGAAGCGGCGTTCTACGAATGCGCAGCCAAACTGGCCGCGTTGCCGGACAACGACGAGGACCTCGCCGAACGCGACGCCCTCCGCCTGGCCTGGGGCGGCCGTCTGCTCAGGGCGGCGAAGACACTCTTCGAAGACGCCGCCGGACGGATCGGCATCCCGCCCGAACGCATGAAGCGTTACGTGGATGCGCGTTCGCAACTGATCGCCTTTACCATCAAGAAATTGCGGGACATGGAAATGCACCCGCAAAAGGAGATCCAATGACGCTTACCGACGCTCTCAAGGACGATGGTTTCTCGAAAACCGTCGAAGCATGGTGGCATTCGCTGGAAAATGACCGCGGCCAGCGGGCGGAGCTGCGCCGGGCCAGGAGCCGCACCGAGGCGTATGTCTCCCCGGCGTATCGCAACGGGCTGGCCAAAAAGCTGGCGAAATTCAAGCTGAGCGAGCCCGATCTGGAACGGCTGGCCCTGGCCGCCGGGGTGTTGGCCAACGCCCGGACGCTCTGCAAGGGCCATTTCGCCGCGGTCTTTGCCCGCGAGGGCAAGGGCAGCCCGGACATGCGCGACGTGCGCTTCCGCAAGCTGCTGGCCGTGGGCGACGACGAATACGACGAATTGTACGGCGTGCTGGTCCGCTTCGTGCGCATGTGCGACGGCAAGGCCAGCCTCGGCGGACTGATCCGCGATACCCGCCACTGGAACGACGCGGCCCGGATGCAATGGGCCACGGAATACTACCCCAACCGACCCAAGGCATAAGGAGCAATATCATGTCCCGTTTTCTTCAACTGCACGTCCTGACCACCTACCCCGCCAGCAACCTGAACCGCGACGACCTCGGCCGCCCCAAGACCGTGAAAATGGGCAACTGCCAGCGGCTGCGGGTCTCCTCCCAGAGTCTCAAGCGCGCATGGCGCACGTCGGAATACATTTCCGGCGGACTGGCCGACAACTTCGGCACCCGCACCAAGGAAATCGGCAAATACGTCTACTTCGCCCTGGTCAACGGCGTAACCTTCCACGAGGCCATGCTGGATGCCGGGGCAACCGGTGACCGCACGACCGTCAAGAAGAACGCCGCAGAGGAAATAGCCCGGGCCATCGCCGGGGCCTTCGCCAAGAACAAGGCGCAATACAAGGCCAAGCAGGACGAGTTCAACGAAAAGGCATTCCTCGATTCGCTGGAGACCGAGCAGATGGCTCACGTGAACCCCGTGGAGCTTGCCGCCGTGGCCGCCCTGGTGGAGGACTGCCGTGAAACCGGCAAGGTCCCCGAAGCGGAAAACCTCGACCTGCTGCGCGGCGAAGGCAATGCCGTGGATGTCGCCATGTTCGGCCGTATGTTGGCCAGCCGCCCCGAATTCAATGTGGAGGCCGCCGTACAGGTGGCGCACGCCATGACCGTACACAAGGGCGTGGTGGAGGACGACTTCTTCACCGCCGTGGACGACCTGAACAAGGACGATGCCGGAGCCGGGCACATGGGCGTGGCCGAATTCGGCGCGGGGGTGTTCTATCTGTATGTCTGCATCGACCGCGAATTGCTGAAGGAAAATCTGGGCGGCGATGCGGCGCTCTGCAACCGGGCGCTTGAAGCCCTGACGCGGGCCGTGGTCACCGTCAGCCCCTCGGGCAAGCAAAACAGCTTCGCCTCGCGGGCCGTGGCTTCCTACTGCCTGGCGGAAAAAGGCGACACCCACCCCCGCACGCTGGCCGAGGCCTTTTTGAAGCCCATGGATGGCGCTGATCCGCTTGCCGATGCGATTGCGGCGCTCGAAACCAAACGCGACAGCTTCGACACCATGCTCGGCGAAACGGCCGATGCCTGCGTGTACGGCCACGGCCGGGCCACGCTCCCCGAACTGTGCGGGTTCATCGCGGAGTAACCCATGCAGGACTATCTCGTATTCACTCTGCGGGGTCCCCTGCAAAGCTGGGGCGCGTCCTCGGCCGTGGGCGAGGTGCGGGCCACGGCCGGGCATCCGGGCCGCTCCGGCGTGGCGGGCCTGCTGGCCGCCGCCCTCGGCATACGGCGCGACCGGACCGCCGCCCTCGAGGCGTTGCACGGCGCGGTGCGCCTCGCCGCGCGTGCGGATGATTCCGGAGAACGGATGATCGACTACCATACCGTGCAGACGCCGCCGAACCAGAAAAAGGTGACGTACTACACCCGCCGGGACGAACTGCTGACCAAGGTGACGCCGCAACAGCTATCCACCATCCTGTCCGAACGGGAGTATCTGGCCGGAGCCGCCTTCACGGTCTGCGTCTGGCTGGAGGGCGATGCCGGATACGGCCTCGCTGCCATGCGGGAAGCGCTGCGCCATCCCCGGCTGACCCTCTACCTGGGCCGCAAATCCTGCCCGCCCGGATT
This sequence comes from Desulfovibrio sp. Fe33, assembly GCF_028532725.1. Classification (NCBI taxonomy): domain Bacteria; kingdom Pseudomonadati; phylum Thermodesulfobacteriota; class Desulfovibrionia; order Desulfovibrionales; family Desulfovibrionaceae; genus Desulfovibrio; species Desulfovibrio sp. Fe33. Next base: position 6,968 of record NZ_JAQKGU010000004.1, on the reverse strand, counting down.
CCCGTTGCTGCCCGAGGTGATTTCGGCGCGGGACGCGGCAGCGGCCCTTGCCCTCTACGACGCCCAGCACGGCAAAACATGCGCCGCAGGCCGAGGCTTCGCCAGGCCGACCGACCGACCGGTCTGGTCCGACGAAGGACACGGCATCGAAGGCGTGGAGGAACGCACAACACGCTACTCGGTGCGCGACGTGCTGAGCAACGCCGCGAAACGGCAGTTCGCCCTTCGACGCGAGTGCCATTTTCTCCTTCCGGAGGAACAGGAGGCCGATCATGTTCATGAGTAAGATAGAGCTGGACATGGCTGCATCCGCCCGGCTCGGCGTATACGAGGCGCACCAGCTCCTCTGGCGTCTTTTTTCGGACGCGGCGGATCGGCGGCGCGACTTCCTGTACCGGCAGCTCGGCCGCGACACGTTCCTGGCGGTATCCGAGCGGGAGCCGCAACGACGGAAGTTCGTCCGCCGCCTGGAGGTGAAGCCCTATGCGCCGCAGCTCGCGGAAGGCGAGCGGGTGCTGTTCTCCCTGCGGCTCAATCCCGTGGTGAAGCGGCGCGAGCCGATCCCGGGCGACGAGCGGGGCCGCCAGGTCCGGGTGGACATGGTGCAGGACGAACGCAAACGGCTGATGCGCGAAGGAGCCCCCCTGCCGCCGCGCTCGGAGATCGCCCAACGCGTCGCCCTGCAATGGCTGGAAAAACGGCAGGAGCGCCTGGGGGTTTCGCTTGATCCGGACTCGGTCATGGCCGAGGCCTACGACCAGGCCCGGTTCGGCAAACGGGGCGGGACTAAACCCATGGTGCTGTCGCGCATCGACGTGCGCGGATTTGCCTCGGTCACAGGTCCCGAGCGGCTGCGGCAGGCCCTTTTCCAAGGCGTGGGATGTGCCAAGGGACTCGGATTCGGGCTGCTCATGGTCAGGCGGGCCTGATGCTGCCGAAGCTGTCGCCATTGCCGCTGAAGGAGCGGTCCAGCATGGTCTTTCTGGAAAAGGGCCGACTGGACGTGCTGGACGGCTCCTTCGTGCTGGTGGATGCGGAAGGGGTTCGGGTGCATGTGCCGGTCGGCGGCGTATGCTGCATCCTGCTCGAACCCGGCATCCGCGTGTCCCATGCGGCGGTGGTGTTGGCCGCCCGCTCCGGCACCCTGCTCGTCTGGGTGGGAGAGGCGGGAGTGCGGCTGTATGCCGTCGGTCAGCCGGGCGGGGCCAGGAGCGATAAACTGCTCTGGCAGGCTTCGTTGGCGCTCGACGACACGGCGCGGCTGAACGTGGTCCGGCGGATGTACGCCCTGCGTTTCGACGGCGACGTCCCTGCCGGACGCAGCGTGGACCAACTTCGCGGCATGGAGGGCGCCCGCGTGCGCGCCATGTACGCGCAGTTGGCGAAGCTCTATCACGTGTCCTGGTCCGGGCGTAACTACGACCCGCGCGCGTTTTCGAGCGGCGACGTTCCCAACCAGTGCCTCAGCGCGGCCACCTCGTGCCTGTACGGCATCAGTGAGGCGGCCATCCTGGCGGCTGGATACGCTCCGGCCATCGGATTCCTGCATACGGGCAAGCCTCGTTCATTCGTCTACGATGTGGCGGATTTGATCAAATTCGAAACCGTGGTGCCCGCCGCCTTTTCCGTGGCGGCGAAGAATCCGTCGGAACCGGAACGGGAGACGCGTCAAGCCTGCCGGGACATGTTCCGCAGGAAACGGGTGCTCAAACGCATCATTCCGCTAATTGAGGACGTCCTTTCGGCGGGCGGCAAGCCCATGCCCGAACCCGCTCCCGAAGCGGCGGGTCCGGCTTTTGAGGAGGAACGCGGCCATGGCGATGACGGTCATCGTGGTTGAAAACGTACCGCCGCGCCTTCGCGGCCGCCTGGCGGTCTGGATGCTGGAAATCCGTGCCGGCGTGTATGTCGGGGACCTTTCGGCACGCACACGGGAGATGATCTGGTCCACGGTGGAGGGCGGCGTGGAGGAAGGCAACGGCGTAATGGCTTGGCAAAGCCCCGAGGAACAGGGATTTTCCTTTGCCACGACAGGCGTCAACCGGCGCATTCCCGTGGACTTCGACGGAATGACGCTGGTAAGCTTCCTGCCGCTGTCGGAAAAGGAGTAAGCAAGAACCGAACCATAAAACGGCAAAATATTCGGCATTTTTCCTGTCGACAATTTCCGTCAATGGTTCCGCCTGCTTTTCGTTAGAGTGTTCCCCACGTGCGTGGGGATGAACCGGCAACATTCTTCCGTGACTTTTCGCTTGAGTCGTGTTCCCCACGTGCGTGGGGATGAACCGGTTGAAGCACTGGCGAGCAATCCCTTGGTGAGGTGTTCCCCACGTGCGTGGGGATGAACCGCAGGTGTCCGCGCCCATCCGTGAATTTGAAAGGTGTTCCCCACGTGCGTGGGGATGAACCGGCCGCCACCCAATCGTTGGCGTCTCTGGCTGTGTGTTCCCCACGTGCGTGGGGATGAACCGTCTGGCTTCCCTGTTCAGCCGGAAGGGATGAAGTGTTCCCCACGTGCGTGGGGATGAACCGTCCCTTGAAGACTACTTCTCGGAGATTGACGAGTGTTCCCCACGTGCGTGGGGATGAACCGACGTAGCCGTCGCTGACGGCAGAGACCTGATAGTGTTCCCCACGTGCGTGGGGATGAACCGGAACATGAATGGACCGAAGGCATAGCCAAAGCGTGTTCCCCACGTGCGTGGGGATGAACCGATAATCAATTGGGGGGGGCAAAAAGTTCAATGGTGTTCCCCACGTGCGTGGGGATGAACCGAGCTATAATATCTGTCGCCGTGGTGCCGGTAGGTGTTCCCCACGTGCGTGGGGATGAACCGTCGAAGGGAATCACGCTACCCACGGCGCACCTGTGTTCCCCACGTGCGTGGGGATGAACCGGTCACGCCCCGAACCTCGCGGCGGAACGGGGGGTGTTCCCCACGTGCGTGGGGATGAACCGGACCACTTCGTCTATTCCGTCTGCGGCCATTGGTGTTCCCCACGTGCGTGGGGATGAACCGGATCCTACGGGCTGGCGGCCGGTGATGGCGTAGTGTTCCCCACGTGCGTGGGGATGAACCGGCAGGGCTCGATCTGCTGATCCCGGCCATGAAGTGTTCCCCACGTGCGTGGGGATGAACCGATGGTCCAATACATCCCGACACCCGCAAAACCGTGTTCCCCACGTGCGTGGGGATGAACCGCCATTTCGTCGGTCAGGAACTTGACGTGCATGGTGTTCCCCACGTGCGTGGGGATGAACCGGTGACCGGGTTCGCGCCGGGGTTGTGGCAGTAGTGTTCCCCACGTGCGTGGGGATGAACCGCAACCGCGCATCAGTCCGGGGCCACGAATCTCGTGTTCCCCACGTGCGTGGGGATGAACCGAAAACACGACCCGACGAAACTCCACCGGGTCAGTGTTCCCCACGTGCGTGGGGATGAACCGAAATGATAGTCAAATTTACCGCCGTTGTGAGCGTGTTCCCCACGTGCGTGGGGATGAACCGAGGTCCCGCATCAGCACATCCCGAGACAGGCCGTGTTCCCCACGTGCGTGGGGATGAACCGGGGACGCGATCATGTCCCAAGCGGATTGATCCGTGTTCCCCACGTGCGTGGGGATGAACCGAACGAGCTTCCCCGTTGCCAGATTTGCGGCAAGTGTTCCCCACGTGCGTGGGGATGAACCGATTGGTTTGATTCCCTTTGGAGGGGAGGGGGGGGTGTTCCCCACGTGCGTGGGGATGAACCGCGGCACATGTGGCTACTTGTCGCCCTGGCCTCGTGTTCCCCACGTGCGTGGGGATGAACCGCACGCCGGTCGCCGCCAGCACACACGCCTTGTGTGTTCCCCACGTGCGTGGGGATGAACCGGCGTCCAAAAAGACGTTGAGAGTTGAGGAGATGTGTTCCCCACGTGCGTGGGGATGAACCGGGGAATATAGTAGTTGAGTAAAGGAATGGTGCGTGTTCCCCACGTGCGTGGGGATGAACCGTACCAGGCGGGGAATTTGGAAATCCCGGTTGGGTGTTCCCCACGTGCGTGGGGATGAACCGCGGGTATAGCCGTGGGATTTGTAGACGTCAGCGTGTTCCCCACGTGCGTGGGGATGAACCGCACCTGACACGTCGCGCCGACAGGAACGGGGCGTGTTCCCCACGTGCGTGGGGATGAACCGAATACCCCGCGAACCCCACCGAGGCTTTCCAGGTGTTCCCCACGTGCGTGGGGATGAACCGTCGTGGCCCTTCTGCGAGTTCACCGGCGAGCCGTGTTCCCCACGTGCGTGGGGATGAACCGTGGTAATAATTGCGGGATATTCCCAAGATCGGGTGTTCCCCACGTGCGTGGGGATGAACCGTAGCGGGCGGGCTTGTCGTGGTGCCATTCGTAGGTGTTCCCCACGTGCGTGGGGATGAACCGTGGCGTCGGAATTAATCGAGGGGATGCCTGCGGTGTTCCCCACGTGCGTGGGGATGAACCGGGACGCCAGCAAGGAATGTTCACCTATGTTGGGTGTTCCCCACGTGCGTGGGGATGAACCGAACACGAGCAACGGCAAGCTGCTCCTGGAATCGTGTTCCCCACGTGCGTGGGGATGAACCGATCGTTGAGCGATTTTTCCGCACCTTCGACTCGTGTTCCCCACGTGCGTGGGGATGAACCGGAGCTTTCGCATGTGATCACCATGTCGTGCCCGTGTTCCCCACGTGCGTGGGGATGAACCGCGACGAAAACCGACTACCCATCTGGTCGGCGTGTGTTCCCCACGTGCGTGGGGATGAACCGAGCGCATGTGCACGTGCGCCTTGCCTTGGGCCGTGTTCCCCACGTGCGTGGGGATGAACCATAGCAGGGCTTGCCCAGGCTGGCCTGGGTGACGTGTTCCCCACGTGCGTGGGGATGAACCGAATCTGATGGTTACTTATTCGGAAATTGAATCGTGTTCCCCACGTGCGTGGGGATGAACCGCTCCGGCAACTGGACCTGAAAGACGTCGAGAGGTGTTCCCCACGTGCGTGGGGATGAACCTGTCTACGTTCATCGAGAACAATTGTTTTCCCGGTGTTCCCCACGTGCGTGGGGATGAACCGGCCGTGGGCGGCACGGACGGAACTTACCTGATGTGTTCCCCACGTGCGTGGGGATGAACCGAGCAGCGTGGCCCTGTATCCTACCCGTCCATCGTGTTCCCCACGTGCGTGGGGATGAACCGGCCGCATAGAGTCTCCCAGGCCTCAAAAACAGGTGTTCCCCACGTGCGTGGGGATGAACAAACAATAAAGCTCGGCACCTCGACAGCTCTCCATGGGTAATTTTCGCAAACTGGGAATTATTCACCACGACCGGTTCCCGCCCACCTTGTCTATTACAATATTATATCTGAATCACCTCGCAGGACCCGGGATCAACCCGTTCGCCAAACGACTCGGCAAGATTTTAAACATTTTTTATCTAATAAACACAAAATGTTATATCATCAGCGTCAGACCAGTTCGGGCTATCCCTTAAGTGCCGGAGTTACGGAGCGTCTTTTGTGGTCCGAAAATCGAAAAGATTTCTCCCCAATAAATACCCATTTAGTTCGATGGCAACGATAACTAAACTTTTTATATTTTATTTCAAGAAGTTAAGGTCCTAAATATCGCCGACGCGCATGAGGAAAACAGGTACAGCCATTAAAACTTATACACAGCCATCTGTTAATAACTTATCATAATCAGTCATATTTACCATTTATCCACGAATTAAGCAGGTCACGAAATTTATGGACAAATCGACCGAAGAATACCTTTATCCACACCGTATCATACTGATATAATAATTTTTTTCAGCATTGACTTAAAGCATGCGCATGGCTATACATTTGATATCTAATAGTACAACAGGAATTATTTCCAATTTCATACTTTAGTATCGGAGGAAACCATGGCTGACCAAACAACCCGCGCCCTTCATATATCCCTTCCCGGCGCCGGCGAGATGCAAAGATACACGCTCACGTCGGAGTTTCCGATCCAGTTCGACTTTGATCTCTCCTCCGCCGAATTCGTCGGCAAGGATGGCAATCTCGAAATCGCTGTCGAAAACGGGGGCACCATTGTCCTCGAAAACTACCAGGCGCTGGCCGAAAGCAACTCGCTCCCCTCCTTCGCTACGGTCAGCGGCGAGGTAGTAGCTGGCGATGTCTACCTTTTCGCTTTTGAAAACATGGACCAGACCGCCGAAGACATGGAGACTGCCGCAGACGCCGCCGCCTCCGGTTCCGGGGCGGGTACCTACAGCGACGACGCTGGGAACCTGTTTGACGGCCTGACTGCCTTAGGCGGCCAGGGTGACGCCTACGACAAGGCCGCCTTCACGGAGGAGAATACCAACATAGGTCTCGAGGCCACACAGATTTCCGGCAAGGTCACCATCGGCGATGTGACGGTGGCCGAAGGCGGCTCCGTCACCATCACCGCCTCCGTGACCAACGCTCCGCAGTCCGACCTGACCCTGACCCTGGACAACGGCGAGACAATCACAATCCCCGCGGGCGCGACCATCGGCAGCGTGACATTCGCCGTCCAGGGTGACGACCCATACATTGACGCCGAACAATATGAGCTTTCCATCTCCGGCTACACGGGCGGCAATTATTCTGATCTGGATATCTCCGACACGGCCACGGTCACTGTCAGCGACACCGTGGACACCACCACCGTGACCCTCGGCGACGTCTCCGTGGACGAGGGCGGCAACGCCACCATCACCGCCACGGTGGACAACGCCCCGCAGACCGACCTCACCCTGAACCTGAGCAACGGCGAGACCGTGACCATCGCGGCCGGCACCACCACCGGCAGCGCCACCTTCGCGGTCCAGGGCGACGATCCCTACGTGGACGGCGGCTCCTTTACCGTCGGCATCGATTCCGCGACCGGCGGCAACTACGAGAATCTGAACACCGACGACACGGCCAC